>NZ_QOCL01000003.1:300000-600000 GCF_004006665.1 Halobacteriovorax sp. HLS | reverse complement strand
TATTTAGGTTTATCTTTATTGTAAGAGTGGAGAAACTTCACTTTCCAAGTATTGCCCTTGTACTCTTCAAAAACTGAAACTAGTTTGTCATTTTTTTGAAGACGCTCTTTAACAATATCGGGGAGTAATACTAGGCCGACATCATTCTCTGCTAAATGTAGAGAGCTCATCAGATTGTTGCAATTTGCAAAGACTTCTAGTTGGATCTTCTTTTTAGAGCCATTTGTGCTGGTTAAGACTAAATCCTTTTGCCATGGAACGGAAAGCCACTTGAGATCACGGATACTTTTTTCAATTGTATTTCCATTGATCTTAGCAACACTATTTTTTGATAAATAGAAATGTTCCGTAGTTGTCCCAACGTCTTGTACCTTGTAGTTACTGTCTGGAAGATTTCCAGCAAAGATAGAAGCATCTAAATCATTTTCTACAAGATCCATTAGTTGATCAGTCATTATGAGTTTATATTTAAGCTTTGGAAACTCTCTTGATAGAGCAGTAATTGCTGGAATTATTACAAATGACTCTAAGAAAAATGGAAATGATAACGCAAATACTCCCGAAGGTTCTTCTTCAAAGTCATTAAGCTCCTTAAGAGCGTTAGTTATCTGCCCATTTAAATGTTCTGTTTTTTTAAACAATATCTCTCCGGCGGGAGTGAGGCTGAGTCCTCTAGTGTTTCTTTTAATAAGCTGTTGACCAACTTCTTTTTCGAGCTTTGTGAGTTGTTGACTCACTGATGATTTACTAAGACCCATGTGTTTTGCTGCTAAAGTAAAAGACTTGAACTTGGCAATTTCAGTAAATATTATAAGTGAATTGAAAGACTTTAGATTGTTCATATATCAAAACAGTGTGTTTAAAATTGTTCTATTGTTTACATTTTTCTTTTTACCTATGATGTTGTCAATAGCAATAAAATAAAGGAGAAAGTATGGTTGCTCATGTCGTAATTGATTTAAATATTCTGGATACACAGTATTTAGCAAAGTATAAAGAAAAAGCTCCGGCCACAGTTCACAAGTATGGAGGTAAGTTCATAGCAATGGGTGAAATTGAAAGCCTTACTGGGGTAAATAGGTTTAGCAGGAAATCTATTATTGAATTCCCATCAAAAGATACTGCTCTGGCCTGGTATAATTCAAGTGATTATCAAGATTTAATAGAAATTAGAGATAAGGCCATAGATTGTAGGTTTGACCTAATTCTTTAGTCATATGCCTTAGTTTATTTAGGTAGAGTGTTTAATTATTACTCATAAATAAATGCTAAGGCCTATTTCTCTAAAAACCGAAATTAAGATACATATATGGAGATGTTATAAAACCAGTTACCTTTATTTTTCTATTGCTCGCTACACTTGTTCAATTGTCATGTTCTCATTCGACAATATCTAGAACTCCTGCAGCGTTAGAACAAAGCTGCAATGATTCGATTTATAATATATTGCACTCGAAAAAAGGGAGTGGAACCAACTACTTCTTTCGCTCTGTTGTTAAGTCTTCTGAGTATGTTGATTATCATTTAAATTTAGAAAGAGTGAGCAAGTATATAAGAAGTCTTCCTCATATTTACAGAAATGAATTGAGTGTTAAGTCTATTGGTCATTATGATGGTGAAGATATATTAAGAATTGATATTCCTGGCAGAGGAGCTACGCCAAGAAAAAAGGTTGTAATCACAGCAGGTGTTCATGGAAATGAGTCAGCAGGCGTTGTTACTAGTTTAGAATTTATAAAAAAGAATATCTACAACCCTCATGTCAGAAATAACTTTGATATTGTTATAATTCCTTATCTCAACCCTGGTGGTCTTAAGAATAATTCGAGGAGGCTGAATAATAATATAGACCTCAACAGAACTTTTAAAAAGTCTGCCGAGCAGCGTGTAACTAATATTTTAAGAAGTACACACGAGGATGAACATTTTGACCTTTCATTAGATCTTCATGAAGCACCAACTCGAGATAAATTCTTTATTATCAAGTCTGAAGTCGATGACAACTATCTTACAAAGAATGTTCTCTCTAATATAGATACCAATTACCTTGTTACTGATAAGTTAGGACAATACCCTGGGGAGATGATGTCGGCCACAAGTAATAAAAAGGCCTATGATCTCTACGCTCCAGGTGAAGTGGCTTCAAGTAATATTGGGACCGTTAAGGGCTTTTATAGGCATAATATGAATGTATTCTATTCTTACACTTTAGAAGCACCAGGTAAGTTTGACTTAGATAAGAAGATCGATATTTATACTAATATCGTAGAGTATTACTTTTCTGAGTTTTTAAAAATAAAATAATAGTGCACTTCTTTGTTCGAAAATATGACCTTTTACTGATTTAATCTTAAGAGTTTCTATCACTTATTCATAATAATCTTACTATGTATTTAAACTTAGCTTAAGTATAAAATGATTTTAATTTACTGATCAGCTTAACGATAAATTGGTAAAATATACCTTTAATCTTTTACTGAGGAATGCTGTGAAGTCAATTGGAAGTAAGATATTCTATAAGCTTATTAGCATTGTTTTAGGGTTACTTCTTTTCTTTATTGTATCGCAGTCTTATTGGTCATATAAATCTAAGTTACAGTTATATATTGGCGAATGGACCAAGAATTCACAAATAATTGAAAGGGTTTTTAACGCACGAATTAAAGAGCTCTCCAATGATACAGAGTTTGTTGCAGACTTAAGTGAAGTTCAAAAGCTCGTTGATTATGAAATTGAAGATAAGCGTCTCTACGAGCAATTTTCAAAAATAATGACGGCAAAAGAGATTTATAAGCAAATTAGGATTGTAAGCTTTAAGAAAGGGCGAGAGGTCTTTAGAATTAACTATTCTGATGGAAAAGTTAGTAGAGTTAAAGGTTCTGAGTTACAACAAAAAGAAGATGAAATTTACTTTAAAGAGTTAAAAAGTTTTAGTTCTAGCGATGTTTACTTGTCTCCAGTAAATTTCAATAAAGAAAATAATGAGTTCTCTAGACCTTTGAGCTTAATGTTGCGATCAGCGAAAATTCTATACACAAAGTCTGGTACTCCTTATGGTTTCATAGTCATTAATATGTCGTTACATCATTTGTTTCATAGTTTTGAGACTCTGTTGCAAAAGGATCAAAATGTTCTTTTTAT
The DNA here is from genome assembly GCF_004006665.1 of Halobacteriovorax sp. HLS. NCBI lineage: Bacteria > Pseudomonadati > Bdellovibrionota > Bacteriovoracia > Bacteriovoracales > Halobacteriovoraceae > Halobacteriovorax > Halobacteriovorax sp. HLS. The sequence goes on along the minus strand of NZ_QOCL01000003.1, from coordinate 596,859 downwards.
GAATTCATTAAAGGAGCTTGTCTATGATTCAAATAATAGGATCACACTTGATGATAAGACAAACACGTTAACTGTTCCTCCTAAAGAATTTTTAAAGCTTGTTCAAGGTTTAGGAAAAAGTAAAATGGTAGAATTCGACGAAATTGAAGGCATGTATTACACCTTTGGTTCTATCGAATATGGAAGCACAAAATTACAACAAAGAATTTATGTAATATCCTCAATGAATAAGGTCATTTTCTTCAAAAAAGTTTTAGGTGAATTCTTTAAAGATCTTCTTCCAATAAGCATTATGTTTATAATTGTTGTGACGATAACTTATTTTACTCTTAGAAGAGTTTTTAGACCAATTGCTAAGCTTGGTGAACTTGTTTCGAAGTACTATAGCAATAGCGAAATAGGTGCACAAAAATATGATAATGAAGTTGAGGCAATATCCGACTCTCTAATCCAACTCTCTGAAAAGCTAATTAAATCTAATCAAGACTTAAAGTTTCAAAAAGATGCCCTAGATGTGTCAGCAATTGTAGCAGAGACTGATTCAAAAGGGGTTATTACTTATGTTAATGATAAGTTCTGTGAAGTATCTGGATATGAAAAGCATGAATTAATAGGTAGGACTCATCGAGTAGTTAACTCTGGTTTTCATTCTCAATCATTTTTTCGTGATTTTTGGAAAACTCTTAATGAGGGAAGGGTTTGGTCTGGTGTTATTAAAAATCGTACTAAAGAAGGTGAGTACTATTGGGTAGATTCAACTATTGTTCCATTTCTAGATAAAAATGGTCAAATAGTAAAATTTATTTCAATTAGATTCGATATAACGCGTGAGCATCAACAGAAGATGAAGTTGACTGAAGCAAATAGTGAGCTAAAGAAATTCAATTATATTGTGTCTCATGATCTTCGTTCGCCTCTTGTCACAATTGGAGGATTTTCGAAAGTTCTTCGTACCGAATTAAAAGATATCTTGAATAAGAAGCAGGATAGATTCTTTGAAAGAATTACTTACAATATTTCAGTTGTTGATTCTTTACTTTGCAGTTTGCAAGATTTTTCCATGGCCCTTTTAGCAAACCTTAAAATTGAAAAAATAGATACGCGAGAGCTTCTAAAAGAGGTTTTGTCACAAGTTGAAGTTGAATTGGTCTCCGTGAATGGAAGTGTTGATATTCAGATAGAGTGTTCTTATATAACAGGTGATAAAACAAAAATAATGCAAGTTCTATCAAATCTAATAATAAATTCTATAAAATATAAATCTAATGAAAGAAAATTACGATTAATTCTAAGAGTTACTGAAGAAGATGGAAGTTGCATATTTGAAGTCATTGATAATGGTGTTGGCCTTGAGGACGATGAACTGGATATTGTCTTTGATATATTTAAGCAAGTTGGAGATGACTATAATATTAAGGGAAAGGGAATAGGGCTAGCAATTTGTAAAGAGATTGTTTTAGCTCATCATGGAGAGATTTGGACAAGCAGATGTTCTCCTTTTGGAATTTGTGTCACTTTCAAGATTCCTGTTGTCAACGCAGATTCACTTACTCCGTTACCGGAGGCATCATGATGAGCTTTGTGGGCATTGTAGACGATAATTTAGATCATGCAGATCTTTTTTCTGAAATGATCAAAGTTATTGATGATGAAATAATAGTTAAGCACTTCATCAATGGACAAGTTTTTTTAGACTACTTGGACGGCGAGCTTAAACCTGATTTAGTGTTTTTAGATATAACTATGCCCGTTTTAGATGGAAAGAGCACATTAAAGCGTATTCGAGAAAATAATGAAATATCATCAATTCCCGTTGTTATTCTAAGTTCTTCAATTATTGAGGAAGAACGTAATGAGTGTTTAACAATAGGAGCAAATGATTTTCTCATAAAGTCTGTGACTTCTATTGGATTTGATTTGAAAATGAAATATATAATTGAAAAATTTTTATTTAAACTAGGTGATCAAGTATGAAGATATTGTTGATTGAGGATAATATAGACCACTTGGAATTAATTGAGTCTATGCTAGAAGGAATTGCAGAAATTGAATCTACTGGACTAATTTCTAACCTGCAGGAGACAATTGAGCGAGTGAAACCTGATATTTTACTTTGTGATCTTTTCTTAGTAGATGCTACTTCTGCAATGACTCTTGAATTTCTAACTAATGTCTATAATCAATTGCCTGTTATAATATTAACTTCGCTTACTAACGAGGAACTTGGTGTCGAACAAGTTCGCTTAGGTGCGCAAGATTATATTGAGAAGAGTCGTCTTGATAAAGTTTTGTTACAAAAAACTATACAATACGCAATTGAGAGATTCTCTCATATTAGAGAATTAGAGAGCTTGAATGAGAAGCTTTCTGTCTTTACTAAAATGGTTTGTCATGATTTCTCTACACCCCTTAGAAGTATGGAGTCATATCTAAATTATTTTATTGATGAATACAGAGATTGCTTGCCTGAGCAGGCTGTAAAAGACTTAGAGCATATTGAATCACTTTCTAAAAGAGCTCATGAAACTCTCGATGATCTTTACGACTTTTCTACAAGTGTAGGTATCAAGAAAGAGTTATCTCCAATAGAGCTCCACCCATTGGTCGAGTCAGTACTTTTTGATTTGAAGTCTAGAATCATTGAAACTGGGGCCAATATCACATTTTCACAACTTGGATCTGTCAGAAGTTCAAAAAATGAGTTGGCGGTTATTTTCCAAAATATCATTAGTAACGCTATGAAGTTTCCTAAGACCGAGGATATTCCAGTTATTACAATAAAGGGAAGTCAGTTAGCTGATGATGTATATCGTGTAACAATTTGTGATCATGGACAAGGTATTGACCCTGAAGATCAAGCAAAAATATTTGAGCCATTCTACATAGGTCACTCTAAATCTAGTGTTAAAGGAACCGGGCTTGGCCTGGCCACAACTAAGAGGCTATGTGACTACCTTTCCATCGATATCTCACTCGAGAGTGAGCTCGGAAATGGAACATCTTTTCATTTTGATTTTAAGAAGTAATTGATTTTCATTATGGAGTGAAGCCCATCATTATTGTCTCATCTTTGTCCGCACCGGGTCCTTCGTCATCATAAATCATAAAGCACGGATTGGAGCAAACTAGTCTTGTTCCTGCAGCAATTGAAGCACCATCAGTATACTTATAAGAATAAGGGGCAAGTTCGTGGGCCGTTGCATTTCTTGTTAGCTCAAATGTACCTTTATCACTTCCATCTGGTGCCGTTACTGTTATTGTTGTGCCTTGTGCGATAGCAATTACTCCAATATAATCAGCCGGTCTAGGAATACCAAAATGAGTGGCCAGCATATTGATTGGTAAACTTGGAGTGGCGTTAATTCCGTCTTGGTCTGCAATTTGTAACATTGATACTGGCCTATCTGATTTAACTCTTGTGGCCCATCGATTTAGTGAACTTTTAAGGGTTCTACCAGACTCTACTCTTTGATTTATATTTATTGTTGCACTTATATGAACGGCATTATCATTTCTATAGGCATCAACCTTTGTATTATTTTCAACTGATGTAATGTAGTAAGAGTATCCTAGTATATCATTCGCCGCTGGTGTTAGAACTCTGGCATCTTTATCATAGTTAATATTATCAGAGGTTGCTAGGTAATAAACATTGATATTCTGAGTGCTCACAACTTGCCAAGGCCTACCGTCAACGAGATTAACCGTAAACTCATGTACCGTGCCTGCAGGGATATTATAATAATCAACAACATCTAATATCGTGTCTCCGTCTGTGTCTTGTAAAATTTGAACAAACGAAGTTGAACTGATTGCAGCAACGTATACCTTAGGGCTGTTGCCACCATAACGATATTGATAACTCGTAAACTTTGTCCCTGCATAAGCTTCACTGGCCCAAGGAGCTGTTCCATAACCTTGTGTAACAACATAGCAAGCTTTTGTTGACTCTATTTTGTCCCCGTAATCAACCTTGATAGACGAGTCATTAGGGTCTTCAATATTTATGACTTCTCCAGCGTTAACTGTTCCAAGATCTATTGGGTTATTAGGATCTTTTCTTTTAGTCCAAGTTATTTGATTTCCATTTTCAAGAGAAACAAGCTGAGAAGGAGAGTTGTCTCCAACCATTGCCAACTTCGGTAATGTCGCAAGTCCCCCTCCACTTAGAGTAAAGCTTAAGCCGGTGCTAAAGCATGCTGATTCATTTGAGGCTTTATCCTTAACTTTTAGATAGAATTGATTAAGGCCGTTCTCACTACCATCTACTGCCAAACTTGTTAAAATACTAAACTCACCAGATGAGACTGTTCCACTACCAATATTATCTGTGCAGGTCATATCTCTATAAGCCGTAATAATGGCCCCCTCTTCAATTGCACTAATTGTACCAGTGAAAATTGGTGTTGAGTCATTTGATATAGAACCATCATTTGGAGAGTTCATATTCACTGTTAGAGGAGAGCTCGGAGCAGTATGATCCTCAGTATATACTTTAGGTCCAAGGCAATTTGTTACATTCGATAGAAGATCAGTAACTGTGAAGTAGTAAGAGTAGACTCCTTCTGATGCAGGAGTAAAAGTCATATCATGAGTTGTTCCTAGAGACGATTCCGTGCGTATCAGTGTCGAGCAAGAACTATCTGAATAGACCGATATTGTATGGCCACTACTTAGTGCTCCGATACGAATAGTAACACTATTTTGATTTCCATATCCACTGACTGGAGAGATGAAGTCAATGGGTGGCAGTGAAAGGGTTGTATTTTTCTCAACTGTTGCTGTAGCTGACTCAGAGGAATTTCCAAATGAGTCTGATGTTGATGCAGATATTGAGTAATTCCCATCAACCAGGAATGATAGGTTTACTCCAGACTTTACCCATGTTCCCGAATTACAGACGCTAGAATAGGGAATAATATCAATCATTCCAACTATAGGACGACCTTCATCACTACATGTGCCACTTAGTGTATAGAATGATTCGCTAATTTGGCTAATGATCGCAGGTGTATTGATAGTAATTATTGGAACTGTAGTGTCTTTTATTATATTGAGCGAATCACTCTCTCCTGTACTGTTTTCTAGGTGAAGCTCAGTGCTACCTTCGCTTATCCAATTCGAATCAAGTGTAAATGAGAACGAGTCTGACGAACAAGGGGTTGTACTTATTTCAGATGAATCAATTAGAATTCTAACAATATCACCAGAGCATTCTCCAGATATTGTACTATCCTCTGTCGTGTGCCCAGTGATGGAAATACTCGTTAGTGGGCTTGTAATCCTAATATGGCCAGTTGTGGTCTCAATGTAGCTTGGCGTTGGTGCAGGAGCTGGCGTTTGCTCAACACTCTCACCTGAGCCACCACCACTGCATCCATATATAAGACCCAGTACTAAGATGTTTAAAATATAGTAAGTTTTTAAAATATCCATATTCACTCTTTATACTCTATCCTTAGGTTAAATGACCTAGAGTCAAAATATTTGATTTACTTAGATTACAAAAGTTATGACGCTTTGCTTGGGTCGAGCTAAAGATATTTCAATGAAGAATTTGACTTTTTCGCCATGAATAATTGGAGCTATTTACCAGGTATAAGTAATCATTGGAGTTAAGAGTTTTCTTGATTTTAGAAATTTAAGCTAACCTTTATCTAACTATAAGAATAATCCTATAAATTTAAGCTTCTCACCCTTAGAAATTCATTATTAAACTATTGAAACAATCTCAGAACACTTGAAGTTGGCATAGACTTTGTATATATAATTGCATATCTACTTAATAAAACGAGGATTTGATGAGAAATCAACTACTTAGCCTAGCAATTATTTTGACACTGTTTAGTTCTTTTACACTAGCAACTGAGTGTAGTTCTATCGACACAAAAGTAGATATCACTAGTAGTTTTAAAGATGTATATGACATTGCTAATTACACTGCGGCTAATCTTAAAGCTGGTGAGACTATTTATATAACAGATACTAATAGAATGCTTGCTAATGACAAAAGAAAGGTGAAAGACACTCATAATCCAAAATATTTAAATGCTGTTGGTAAACTCAAAGTTATGGTTAATGGAAAATTAGCAAATTGCTCAGCGACTCTTACTGATACAGAAGAGAAACGTTCATCTAGTATTATAAATTCGGCCGAGCATTGTTTTAATGGTAAAGATTTTGATCCTGCAGATATCTCAAGTATCACTTGGGAAACATTTGACAATGATGGAAATAAAATAACTAGAGAAGCCAGAATATTACAATTAGACGAAAAGACTGATACGGCCATCTTAAAGTTGGATAAAGTTGTTCCATTTAATAAAGTTAAGCCACTTCTTGTGCTTGAGGATCTTTACTATCCTACAGAGGGAGATACTATTGAAGACCTTGTTGATATGTGGGGAACTAGTGCAACTTTAGCAGGGTACTCTGCTGATGATCTTAAAGGAAAAGGTGGTAAGGTATTAACATACACAGATAATCTTCTTTTTGAAGACATGGAAGCCACTTATGGTTCTGAAGATGAGGTTGTTACTGAAGTTAAGGCCGTTTCGTTTGGTGGAGCTAGTGGTGGAGCTCTTATTCTAAGACTAAATGAAGAAGCTAGAGAGGAATTATATCTAGACCCAAAGAATGATCAAGAGCTTTACCTTGGTGTCTCAATCTCAGTGAAGTCTTTAGGTGAGGATAGTACAGTCTTATTTCGTTCAGGAATCGCACATGGTTCGTCGCAGACCAATGTTGCTGGTTTTGATAGATTTCTTAAGAATGATTATAAGAAGTTTTATAATTATAATAAGTAGTATCTCTTATGGAAAAAACTTTTATAAGTCTATAATTTCATCGTTTTAAGTGGGGGTTATTATTTCCACAGTGTAAAACCCCTTACTTTTTTGAAATCCAATATTTTCGTTCCGAACTACTTCCACATAAGCTATATCTATTTCCATTTTATCAAAAATATCTTTTACTTATCCTGATATTGTTTAGATAATACCTATAATTTAAACAACTGGAAACTTATGAAAGTATTTATAATTCTTCTTCTATTGTCGCTTCTTACAAATATCGAAACAGAAGCAGTGGCTAACTGTTCTAAGGATGCTGTTTTAAAGAAGTATGAAGCATCTCTTTCTTTGATAGTTACTCAAAATGATAAAATAAAAGACTTCTTAACACATACCAAAACGGAGTCATTCTCTTATTCGCAATTCTTTGGACATGATTTTGATTTATCAAAAACAGCTGATAAAATTGTCACTATAAATGATGTTATCAATAAAGATAATGGGATTCCTAGTGAGTACCAAGGTCTAAAAAACTGCTTAGTCTTACTTAAGATGGAGAAAAGACTGAGCTTGTTAACTAGTATTTCTACAGAATTGCAGAGAAATAAAATTATTTTACTTCAACGTAATGAAGCGCTGAGAGATAGCCTTAGGACTAATCAACTTGCGAAAAATGAGTTACCAGCTTTAAGAGATCAAATTGAAAAAGAAAGTGTCGATACAAAGAATTTACGAGAAAGATTAGAGAATAACTTAATTAAAAGTGAAACAAAGGCCAATAAAGAAAAGGATAATCAAAAGAAGTTACTCCTTAATTATGAGAGTGAACTGACAAAAACTAAGATTGAGCTTCTTAATTTAAGAATAAAGAGCAATGAAGAGTTGCAAATTAAGATTTCAACTTTTGAAAGTGCTACTGCTGAGTTAGCTTCTCTTTCGACTCGATTAAATTTAAAGAATGAAAAAAATATAATTGAGAACTTTGAAGAACTTGAAAAACTTTGGCTTAAGCTTTCGAAAGAGAATTATTCACAACTATTTCATAAAAGAGTGGGATTGAATTTACCATATATTCCTGCTGCACTTAGCGAGGCGAATTTTTCTACTGATGTTAAGGGTCTAAATCTTCAGCGTGAAGAGTTAAATAAGCTTAGAATTGAGATTGTTAAAGAGTATTCAAATAAGAAGAATCAAGAAATAAAACTTCTTAATCAAATCATTTCTAGTAGTAACTATTTAAGAAGCGCTTACTTTAAAGAAATTGGAGGTAGTTACTTATATAAGAAAATGCTATCCCTTAAGTTTTTTACATTGCTTCGAGGAGAGATACTTTCATCTCCACATAGAATTTTAAGTTACTTTTATAGTAAATACTTATTTATCAGTGAAAAATTATCTCTTGGGAAAGAGGGCTACGTTGATATTTCTCTAAAGGTAGGATTTTTTGCACTCCTCTTTTTTGTCTTTGTTACTTTACGTATGCTCTTTTCTAAGTTTAATCACTTTATAGATCAAGTTCTTGGAAAGTTTGCTTCTCACTCTAGAACAAATATTCTTGTTCGAAAAATTATTCTATTTTGGAATAAGATCAGAGATAACTCTGTTTCGTTTTTGTGGCTTCTTACCTTAAGTGTTGGTCAGTATTTTGACCTATTTGAAGGTTTCTATTTGGTTGTGGAAGTCTTTCAGGTTTATTTATTCTCTAAAGTTTTAAAGTCTTTATTAACACTATTTTTAGGTTCTGTTTCAAGATTGGATGTTAGTAGTTTTTCCCAATTTAAAATAAAGGCGAATGAAACTTCTGATGTCTTTAAAAACATTTTTCTCTTTTACTTTTTTACTATGATTGTTCTTGAGGCTTCGGTGGGAAGGGTCTATTTATACACTTTGACAAATTCTATCGTTTTTCTCTACTCCATTTATAAGGTAATAATTGAGTCTTCAAGGTGGGAAGATGAATTTACAAGATTTGCTGAAAAAAAGTTTTCTGGGGCAATCGTCGAGAAGTTCACTATTGCTGTTAAGTATACACCTAAGAGTCTAAGAGCACTGCTCACTTTGCTTTTTATTTTGGTTCTAATGATCTTTGATATTTTTATAAGTCTTACTGAAAACTTTGAGTTATCTAAGAAGATTTCTGCAAACCTATTTAAAAAACAAATTGAGAATGTCGAAGCTGAAGACGGTTCTGATACTCAGATCCCTGCAGATTATTTGGAGCATTTTTCCTTATACTCTCTTAATGAAGAAGCAGAGTATGTAATGTCTTCAAATAATATTGAGCAGACTATTTCTAATGAAATTAAAGAGTGGATTGATTTAAAATCTGATGAGCACTCGCTAGTTGTTTATGGTGATAAAGGTGTAGGAAAGACAACTACTTTGAAAAAGGTAAGTTCTGACTTAGCTTCTACAGAAGATGTCGATATTAAGTATGTGAAGTTACCATCAAAAATAGTTGATAAGAAGACTATACACAAGTTTATAGAATCAATCTTTGGTGATGAAGAGGGCAGTGAGAGCTTTGATATTTATAAATATGATAGAAAGCTTGAAAAGAAGACTGTAGTTGTAGTTGATGAAGCCCAGAATATTTTTCTAACACATACAGGCGGTTTTGAAGCTTATTATGCTCTAGTTAATGTAATAAACTTGAATACAGAAAATATTTTTTGGTTAATGTCATTTAATAAGTATAGCTGGCTTTATTTAGATAGAGCTTTTGGCCGTACACAGTACTTTCGAAATGTTTTTGAAATTAAAGGCTGGAATGATATTAAAATTAAAGAATTGATCATGAAAAGACACACTAAAACTTCTTTTAGGTTGTCGTATGATCTATTAATTAGTGCAACTCGTTCTCAAGATGAAATTGATCGCTATGCCTCAATTGAATCAAAGTTTTTTAAATTACTTTGGGAGCTTTCTAGTGGCAATCCTCGAACAGCAATCTTTTTGTGGATCTCAGCTCTCTCTAGAAAGAATCGAAGTGTTTTTAACGTAAATATTCCAAAGGAGATTGATTTACATGGAATTGAGAAGCTGCCTGATGATTTAATGTTTGTTATTGCTCACGTCCTTAAGCATGAGAATTTGTCTTCTTCAGAAATTGAATCAACAACAAATCTCTCAAAAGGTCTTGTTCGAAACTCAATTAAGCTGGCCCTAGAGAAGAAATTCTTTTTCAAAGACGAACGAAATAGATACATGATTGATATATCAACGCAATATGGAATTATCCGTTATTTAAGAGTGAAAAATTTTATTTATGGAAACTAAGAACGAAGTATCCTTACTCATTTTCGATTTTTTTAAACTAGATAAAGTAGTCCTCTTTATCTTTCTATTTGCCTGTATTTACTTTGTTGTAAAGATAGTCTCTCTATGGTCTGAAAGGCTGCAGTTTAAGTTTGCAGGTAAAAGACTTGTTATTTTACAGATAACTACAGTTTTTTCTTTTGTTTCTTATTTACTCGGCTTCTTAGGATCTTTCTATTATGTATTTCAGCCCTCAAGAGAGCTTTTAGTCGCGGTAGGTGGTTCTGCCGCAGTAGCATTTGGTTTTGCTCTAAAAGATTTGGTCGGATCTATGATTGCTGGATTCATACTTTTATTTGATAGACCGTTTCAGGTAGGAGATAGAGTCAGTTTTGGCGACGTATATGGTGAAATTAAAAATATTGGTCTGCGTTCTGTGAGACTTGTTACTTTAGATGATAATCTTGTCACCATTCCAAATTCAAAGTTTTTAACTGATGTTGTCTCAAGTGGTAATTCTGGTGCACTGGACATGATGGTCGTTGTTTCGTTTCATTTATCTATATTTCAGGATCTTGAGAAAGTGAAGAAACTCTTGCATGAAGTAGTAATAACAAGTAGGTTTGTTTTTCTCGAAAAGCCTGTTTCGATAACTTTTGAAGAGACCCCAGTCTGTAATAACTTTGTCATTAAGGCGAGTGTTAAGGCCTATGTTCTAGATGTTAAGTATGAAAAAGCTCTCATGAGTGATGTAACAGCTAGAGGGAGTAAGATTCTATTAGATAACGGAATAACTAGACCGATTGTGAATACATCGGTTTAACTATGATAATGAGAAGTTTTTTGAATTCTCATATAGCTCCTACTTCGTATAGGAGCTATATAATCCATAAGTTAATTTTGTTAGACTTATTTTTTAGGTGGGTACTTTTTAAATAATTTTTCTATTGTAGACTTGATTACATCGAGTTGCTTTTTCATATTATTACTACGATCAATTGTCTTTGAAGCATGTCCTCTCCAAGCAATTCCTCTAGTGTTCTTATCTAGCATATCAATAACAAAGGAAGCTTGTTCATATTCCATTCTTGTAGAATAGTATGGACCACCTGAACCATAGTAGCCATATGGTCCATGGCCTCGACCCATCCGTGCCGTTGCCCCTCCAATAGTGTAGTAGTCGTAATATTGACTTTGCATAACTTTATTCGAAACATTGATCATATAATTAATATGGACATCCGCTTTATCATAATTGGTTTTTTTAAGTCCTTTGCTCTCTAGCGCCGTCTCAATAGATCTAATAACTTCGGAGTGCATCAGGTCATTAAATTTATTTTCTTTTGATTTTGGTCCTGATTTAATCCAAGAATAGGTTTTGTATTGTGAAAAATCTATCGATTGATTGAAGTTGAAGTCAGTTTTAACACTAGCGCACGACGATAGAAGTAAGACAGATAGTATTGTAAGTAAGTAGTTCATTTCTCTCCATTTAATTTTGAGCAATTAATCTTTATAATTTCTACGATAGTACTGCTTTTTTTGTGGATTTAAAACAGCGTTGTTTTGATTTATGGCCTCATTCCAACACTGAATGATATAAATGATCCTTGGAACTTATCATTCTTACCTACAACAATACCTACTCCTGGTATGGCAACTTGTTTTAAGTAGAGGTAACCACCGATGCCAAAAGAGGAATAGTTAGAAAAAGGACTGTATTTTGAATCGATAACTCCATAATCAAAATAAGGTGCAACTGTCCAAACTCCAAAGTTAGAGAATGCGATAGGGATTTGATAATCTATGGATAGGCTTCCAATATTTTCTGCCCAAAGTCCATTTTCTTGAATACCTCTATAACCTTTGTTACCGCCTATTTTTATTACATCTTTTACACTTGCATTTTGAGAGATACTTGACTTAAGGCCCAGCTGAAGCGCATGTTGCATTAAATAATTCTTTTGATATCTTAAGTTTAATAGCCCTACAGAAACATCATTAAGATCATCAGTTCTTTTGATGTCACGTAAATATTCGAATTCCCCGTCGAATCCTTCATTGAAATAAAACTTGAAATCAGAATTAACATATCTCAGCTTAAGCTCCATTCCATATGATTCATTTGCAGTAGGGACGCTAAAACCACCGAATTCTTTATATTTCTTTTTTAAAAATGTAGCAGATGCACCTAACTCAAAGTCAGTTAAGATCTTATGACCGAACCCTAGCTTGAATCCTGTTTGGGATTCGTTGTAGCTATGGATGATATTCTCTCCCGAATATGATTTTAGGTCTTCGCTTGAGCTAAAAAGTAAAATTTGTGATGTCCAGTCTGTGAGGAGTAATTCTGGGTCTCGGTAAAGTAGAAAGTATGAGTTCACATCACTACCAACTGACGCTCCCAGTATCGCAAATTTTCCTCGGCCAAGAAAATTCCTCTCCATTACAAAAACTCCGTAGGAAGAGGAGTCAGAGCTAACATTTACCTGGGGGATTGGTATAAGTGTCCATCTCTCTTGAACGATTATTTCATCATCTTTAATCTCTACTTTTGAAAAAATTCTCTTATTCATTAAGCATTGTACAAGGTCACTTTTCTTATCTTCAATACATTCTTTGATGAGATGCTTAATATAATCATCTTTAGTTCTCGTGTTGCCAGAAATTTTATATTCCTTAGCAATAGGTGAGAAACAGCAAATGAAGAGAACAAGAGCGAAGAAAATATTTATCATGACATTACCAGTTGATTGCTTACTATTTAGTAAATATTAAAGTAATGCATCTACTAATGAAAGTATTTTTAGCGGGAGAATACAATGTCTAAGCTTTGGATAATGAAACTTGTGTAGTGGCAATATTTTGAAAAAAAGGCCCTGAATAGGGCCTTAGAATAATATTTTAGAAATTTAAGTTAATTAATAGCTGCCAGGCGGACTGCTCGATGCAATAAGTTCTTCGGTAAACGACCTAGCTGAAATTGATAGTTTTAAAAGTAACATTCGGTAATTCCCCTTTCACGTATAGCAAACGTGTAGATTGTAAAAAAGGTTTTGTCCCTTTTGTGTACGAACACTATAACTCGAATTCAGATATTTCGAGTATTCAGCTATTTAGAATATTTTTGAGACCACATTTTTGGCAATTATTTGTGGTTTTAATTTATAATATGGGAAATCAATACTATTTATAGGAATTATTATGAATCCAATTTTACAAACTCTTAAAGAGTTAAACATTAGTGAAGAAAAAATTAGAGAACTATTTAAGGCCCTAACTGAGAACCCTATGATGGCCATGGGTTTAATTTCTCAATTGGGAATTCCACCTGAAAAGCTTCAACTGATCATGAGTACTGTTTTGTCTTCTCCTTCGATTATCAAAGAGGCAGTAGAGGAGTTAGGTCTAGATTTTGATGCTGTAGAAAAGGCCAAAGAAGCACTAAGACCGAAAGAATAGTTTAATAGCTATTAGGGGAGCATTTTAGTCTTCTTAGTTCTTCTCATTCTATTTGAAAAGTATCCGATACTATTTCTATGAAATTAGTATTGTTTCTACTGTTATTATTTCAAATTAATTACTCTTTAGGTTATAGCATTAATCTTGAGGGAGTAGCTTCTTTGAATGATTGCTCTTCGACTAGAGATGAAAAATTCTTTTACTGCAAAGGCGCAGATGGCTCTGTGTACTTAATAAAAGAAAGTCGATGGTCTTATTCAGCTGTTAGAAAGTTGCCCAATGGCAAGCTTAATAGCCTAAAGGTTAATGAAATTTACCATAAAAATGGTGAAGAATTATTTGTTGCCGACTTCTCTAGATCTTCACTTTTTCGACAAGAACAAAGGCCCGAGTTTGTTGGAGACTTGGCCCGATACACTGATGATTTGCGCTCTGTACATAATGATTTTTTCTCTTCAGATGAATATGCGTTGATTGATGGTGATCACAATGAAATCAAAGAGCTTGCACTAAGCATAAAGAATGAAATTGATAGTAAACATGAGTTTTTTGAGAACGCTCTATCACATAAAAATCTTCAATTGGAGCTTGAAAATGGAGATAAGCTGACTTGCACAAGAGATGAAACACTCAAGCAATGTTCATTGTTAGATTGTGGAAAGGATTCTTATGGAAATGATGTTATTTTAATAAGAAATAAAAATGTCTACACAAGTAACTTTGAAACGTTCTTTTTACGAAATGGAAAAATTGCAAAAGATCATGATAATGTTACAAAACTTTTGTCACATTCTAGTCAGCTCTTATTAGAAAAAAATGGGCAAGTTGAGAATAAATCTACTTTCACTAAAGGAATGCTTGTTCCTGCTAAGTATAAGAATTCTCCTGAGTTATATGAAAAGCTCTTAGATAGCTCCTATAAGAAATTTTTAGAAAATCAGGCAGCAAACTGTGGTGATAATACTAAAAAATTATTCTCAGATCTTATCGATCAGGCCCTAGACGATAAAGTTAATGCACAGATGGTCCAGCTTATTGATTTAGCAAATGGGAATCTGGAGAGTAATTACGTAAATAAGGAGTCTTTGCCAGATTACGCTTGTATTTACAATGGAGTTTACTATAGTCCTGAAGGTCATACTATAGCTAGAAATATTGAGAGAATGTCTAAGAAAACGATCTCTATTGATAGAGCAAAAGAGTTATTTAATAAGGCCAAAGCTAGAAAGGATATCGCATGGAATTATACTTTTGATGGTTGCTATGCGCGTGCACATCTCATGGCGCGTATGTTCGAGGAAGAAGGAGTTCATGTTGATAAGGCATGGCTCAGAGGTTCTTTGCAGATTCCTTCAGGCACCCCTCAACAAACTTGGGGGTATCATGTGGCCCCTTTAGTTCATATAGAAAATGACGATGGCAGTGTTGTTGAAATGATTATTGACCCATCAGTGGCGCAAGGTCCTATTGGCCCGAGTGAGTGGGCCGCCATGATGAAAGTCGATTTAAATCAGAGTGATAAAGTCTCCTATCCAACACCGATAAATACAAAGAAATATTCCGGAAGTAGCTACACTGTTACTAATTCTGTTCCTTATTGGCCTGATTTAGATTTATCACTTACTGAAGAGATGAAGACCAAGAAGGCGGTTGAAACTATGGAACAATACACTAGTGGATTAGACCATTGGGGACAGGAGTTTGAGCAGTGGTAAAGTTAGTTCTTCTAGTATTTTTGTGTTTACCCTATAGTTTACAAGCAAAGACCATAACAAAGAAGCTTCATGTTTCTTCTGTTAAAAAAAAATCAGATAATAAGAGCTATAGCGTGCTATTTAAAGAGATGGCAGCTTACTATAGTGCTGAAAAAACTATCGTTAAGTGTTTGTCGCATTCGATTAAGCATAATGTTCCAATCCTAATTATGTGGGATAGCAAGAATTTAAAAATTTTAAAATGTAAGAAGTAGAGCTTATATTTATCTAAATACAATTATTTCTTTAAGAAAATATTCGAAAATCCGATAAAATTGTTATGAATAAGCTGTTAATTCCTATACTTATACTTTTATCATCAAAAACATTATCATGGGAGACTGATAACTTCACTTCAAGAAGATTGATCGAGAAAGTCTCTGAAAAAGAAAAGCTAGATAACCTATTTAGCTTAAATGATAAGATGAATAAAGATATTAGAAAAACTCTAGAGGCATTTTCAAAAGACTATAATTGTCTGGAAGATCAAGAGAAATTAAAAAATAAAAAGGTTCCGCTGATCTATTCTTGGATTGATGACGCCCTTGGTGGAACACATGCTGTGATAGAGCAATTTGCTGAAGAAGGCGGTGTGATGCTCTATGATCATAATAGAGAATGGTTCTCCATGGAGGCCAATTTGATGGGAAAGAACTATGGTCTTCAAGGTGCTTTTAACCTTGATGGTCACGTTATTGGCCCAGATAAAGTAGGTCACTTTGTAGATCAAGGTTTTGATCTTATAACAGAGTTTATAGAAAATGGATCTGATAAAGATGCTTTTAAGATTGCTATGGAAGAAAGTAATGATATGGAAGAGGGTGGATTTGGATTAATGATTTCTGGAGTTAAGTCCTATGGTGATATGGGGGCCAATTTTTCAGGCCTAAAATTCTATCATAATCTATTAAGTGGAGAAAATCCTCAATTAACTTGTGATCCAAAGACAAAGAAGTACAAACTTAATTATGATTTTAATTGGTCTGATTATGTTAATGATAGTTGGGATGAAGGTCTTAATTGTTCATTTTTCGAATCGGTTGATAATCCTTACAAGAGAAAGAAGTTAAAAGATTCAAAAGGCAGAGAGATTGCAACATCTGATATTGAGAAAATTTATCCACCAGCTGATAATGATGAGAAAAATTTTAGAAAGAAATTGGCAGACTTTAAGCCACCGATGTCTTGTCCTGCTTCAAAGGACAAGTGTTCTGCACTAGCTGATATAAATTGTTCTAATTACTTTATTTCGCCGAAGTGTATCAGGCAAGTGGATAAGAAAGTTTCTTGTGAAATAGATACCTTTGATAAACTCTTCTCTGTAGAGAGAAAGAAAAATTATAGCTTCGCCCGTGGCGAAGAGGAGAAGCGAAGTGAAAAACGTCGCGATTATGCTAACTAGTATTTTATTATTTTTAAGCTTTAATGGCCTTGCTAAAGAGTTTAGCTACAAAACTAAAGTAGGGCGTAAAATAGCCTCAGTTTACCAAGAAGAGTTGGGAAATAAGGTCTTTTCTAAGATTCTTCAATGCAAGTCAAAAGAGAAGTCAAAGACTTACTTGAAAGATAGTGTTGAATGTATGTCTAGATATATTGAAAGAGATATCAGTGAGTCTAAAAAAGTGGATTATGTGGTCTTCTTACTTGCTGGTAAGAACTTTTCTTCTTTGGCCAAGTGTGACTTTGAGACTCTCGAGAGACACCCGAGTATAGTTAATTCTGAAAATGAATTTGTTCTTTGCTCTGAGTACGAGAGAGGATCTAGATCAAAGTCTGATACTGCGATTTTTGTTTTCGAAAGATTTGGAAAAGATCTTAGAATAATTAGAATAGAAAACTAATAAATCAGTTATCAAGTTCTGTAAAATATGTAAAAATAGCTTCATAAATTAGATATTGGAGTTATTATTTATCTTAAAGGCGTCTTCGGCATGTTGCCTATTTCAGCAGGTGTCATCCCATTTGGCTTGGTCATGGGGAGTTTAGCGTATTCAGCGAAGCTTACTCTGTTGCAAACTATGTCCATGAATATCTTTGTGTTTGCTGGAGCATCTCAGCTCGCTTCAGTTAATCTTCTTAAAAATGAGACTTCAGTAATTATAGTTATCATAACTGGTCTTATTATAAACCTTAGGTTCGTGCTATATAGCGCAGGGTTAAGTCAGTACTTTTCTAGAAGTAGAATTCTTAGCAAAATTTTTCTTTCTTATTGTATTACCGACCAGTCATACGCATCTCTTGTATCAAATATTGATAAACTAAAGTCAAAAACAGAAGTATTTCAGTTTTATATAGGCACTAGTTTGATGATGACTTTAGTTTGGCAGGTTTCAGTTTTAATTGGCTTTAGTTATGGAAATATTTTGCCAAAGTCTTTTTCCTTAGAATATGCCGTACCTCTTAGCTTTGTCGCACTAGTCATGCCCACAATAAAAAATAAGAGGTATCTTTTTGTTGCGCTTTTTTCATCTTTTCTATCAATTCTATTATTCAAGCTTCCAATGAATCTTGGACTTTTGTTATCTTCTCTTTGCTCCATTTTACTTGCCTACTTTATTTCTAGAAAGCGAGTGTCTAATGATTAGATCAGTTGATTTTTGGATCGTTGTGGGATTTCTGAGTGTTGGAACATTAATTATTCGTTCTAGTGTTATTTTATTATCAAATAAGTTTACTTTTTCAGATAGAGCTAAAGAGATATTTTCATTTATTCCTGCCGCTGTAATTCCGGCCATAATTATGCCTATGGTCTTTTTTCATAAAGGTGAGGTTGATGTACTACTTGGGAAGGAGAGAATGCTAGTTCTTACATTTTCTGCCATTATTTGTTACCTAACTAAAAGTATGCTCATTACTATTTTATTCGGTCTAATCTGTCTTTATCTCACTCTAGTCTTCAATTCTAGTTTCTAATTATTATTTGTAATTTGAGAGTAAATAACTGTAAAATATCATATATTTAACACTCTGGGATTTATGAATAATAAAAATACAAATTTACTTTTCACCATTGCGCAATTTTTAAAATTTAAAGTAGAAAGATTTCTAATACGAGGTCCGTTTTTTCAGGTTATTTTTATCGCTCTTTTAATTGGATTAATTTCAATTATCTCAGGGCGTATTTTATCAATTATTGATCCATCAGAAACCGATTTGATTAAAAACTCTTGGTGGGCATTTTTAAGGTTGAGTGACCCAGGCTATCTAGGGGATGATAATGGTCTTGGACGTCGAATCTTGGCCACTTTTGTTACTCTCTTAGGTTATGTTCTCTTTATGGGATCTTTGGTCGCGATTATGACTCAGTGGTTATATCGAATTATGAAAAAGCTAGAAAGTGGCTTTACACCGATTACTATAAAAGGGCATATTTCTATCTTGGGTTATACAAACAGAACACCGATTATCGTTAAGCAGGTTTTGAATTCTAAAGGTCGTCTACTTAGATTTTTAAAAAGAAATAGAGGTGCTGACCCAACTATTGTAATTTTAAATAAAGAAGTTAGTCACGAACTTACAGAAGATCTAACAACTCAATTAAGTTCAATTTCTAAGATGAAAAAGGTCATATTTCGAACAGGTGATCCAATGAAAAGTGATGACCTTGCAAGAATTAGTGTTGAAAATAGCTCTGCTGTTATCATTCCATCTACTATCTATGGCGGTAGTACTGGGGAGAGTTCTGATACTAGGGCCATAAAATCATTAATGTCCATTAAAAATAGGGCCGAGCAAAAGTCTATAAATTTGCCCAAGGTTGTTGTCGAAATCCTAGATCCTAATAAGGCCGATATTGCAAAAGCTGCTTATGACCACAATCTTGAAATTGTTTTAAGTAGAAGTATCATCGCCAGAATGATGGCACAGAATATTCAAAACCCAGGACTTTCATTTGTTATTTCTGAATTATTAACTCAAGATCATGGGAGTCAGATTTATCTTAAAAGTTTCCCTCAATTAGATGGTAAGACATGGGGAGATATTAGATATTGTTTTGGAGCTTCGTTAGCGATAGGTTTTATCAGTTCCCACTCAGGCAAGTGTCTTATAAAGCCACAAATGAATGATATTCTTGCTAAAGATGATACTATTGTATTTATTGCAACATCATTTGAGTCGATTGAGTATAAGGCCATTAGTAGTGTTGTCAATAACTCTAAGTCTTTTGAGCTTGACTTGGGTTCTAAGGACAAGAGAAAATTACTAATTCTAGGTTGGAGTGAGAAGGTTCCATATCTATGCTATGAGTTATTAGTTTCGAACAAAACTGACTATTCAATTGTTGTTCTTTCCTCCTTTAATAAAGATGTTAGAAAAAGATCACTTGATAATTATCTTGATAAGGGAATGTTAGGTAAGATCGTTAATATTGAAGCAGACTTTACTTCTTCTAAAGATATGGCGAATATCAATATTTCTGAGTTTAGTAATATAGTTTTTCTTGCTAGTGATCGTGCAAATCATGGTGAAGATGCAGATGCTAGGTCAATTTTTGGAATATTGCAGTTGAGAAATTTATTTAAGAATAAAATTCATGCACCTGTACTTGTTGAGCTGGCACAATCTGAAAATGAAAAACTTTTCTCTAATCGACCAGGCGAAACTATAATTAGCCCTATTATAGTAAGTTATATTTTGAGTAATGTCGCTTTGAGACCAGATTTAAATATTGTTTTTGACAGTCTCTTCAACGCCGGTGGAGCTGATTTCAGGTTCGTTGAATCTGCTAAGTTAGGTCTAAGTGGAGATATACGCTTTAGTGATATTTCGAAGATTTGTGATGAACACTCGATGATTGCTATTGGTGTCGCTGGATCTGACGCGAGTAGTATCGATCTAAATCCAACCGCGCAAACAGTATTTAAGTGTGTTGAAAATTTAAAAATAATTGTAATTTTTTAGAAAAGTAAGGTCGTAATGAGCGTTTTCAATTTAGATAATTTTATATCAAGTTTCGTAATCCTTTGGGCCGTTATTGACCCATTTGGAACTGTTCCAGTTTTTATAACTGTAACAAAAGGCTATGATGAGATTGAAAAAAGGAAAATTGCGAGATTCTCTTCTATTGTTGCTTTTTGTATCTTACTTTTCTTTATGATCGTCGGTGAGTATATTCTAAAGCGTGTTGGAGTTCCGCTTGCTGCTTTCCAGATTTCTGGTGGTGTCATACTTTTTCTTTTTGCTTCAAATATGATCTTTGGTAGTAGTAAGCCAGAAGAAGAAATACAACTGGTCCAGGATGAGAAAGAAACGGCTATTTTTCCACTTGCAATCCCATCGATTGCTGGGCCTGGAGCAATACTTGCTGTAGTACTCTTGGCCGATACAACACGTAATTCGTTTGCAAGTATGTTATTTACAATCTTTATTTTAATTATAGTTTTACTCATTAACTTTATTCTAATGTTATTGTCTTCGAAGATTCATAAGCGCATTGGTAATTCTGGAGCAATCGTTATATCTAAGGTTATGGGGTTGATTCTTGCTTCCATGGCCGCAAATAATATATTACTTGGAATTAAAGAGTTCTTTAAAATAGTATAGCTCTCTTGTTAGTTATTCTACTATACTTGAGCTACAAATCTAAACTAAGTTAATCAATCTAAATTTTTTATAAAATTATTGCAAACATTTCAATGACCAAAACTCAGTTCCGATACCCTTATTAACGAGGTATTTATGAGTAAGAAAAAAGACATTTCAAGAAGAGATTTTCTAACTAAAACGGGTGGATGTAGCTTAGCGCTATTGAGTTGTCCGGCCATTATAGCTAATAGAAGACCAACGTTGCGAGTTCTTGGTACTCATGTAACTCTACAAGAGCAATTGAGAAAGATGGCCATGAAGGATCTTGGTATAAATCTAGAGTTTGAACCAAAAGGTAGCGCGGCCGTTCTTCAAAAAGCAGCTTCGAACCCAAGCTCGTTTGATTTATATGAACAATGGTCTGACAGTATTAATATACTATGGCAAGCCAAGTCTATCCAGTCACTTGATACTAAAAGAATTGCAAACTGGAATGAAATCAATTCTTTGTCTAAAACTGGAAAGGTTTCATTAGATGGTAAGATTGGTCTTGGAGATTCTCCCCATAAGCTACTTTATGTTCAACAAGATGGGTCTTTAGGTGAGAGATTATCAGATTCTGTTAGCTTTCTTCCCTATGTCCATAATGTTGATTCATTTGGATACAATACTAAGTTTATTGAAAAGGGGACGGCCTATGAAACTGAAAGCTGGGCATGGTTATTAGATGATCGCTATAAGGGTAAGGTTGGAATTATTAATGCTCCAACAATAGGGATATTTGATTGCGCACTCGCCGCGCAAGCCGCTGGTCTGATGAAATTTGCTAATATTGGTAATATGAGCATAACTGAAATTGATCAACTCTTTTCAATATTGGTTGCAAAAAAGGAAAGTGGACACTTTTCAGGCTTTTGGGGGTCAGTTCCCCAGTCAGTCGACTATATGGTTGATGAAAGAGTGTGGCTTGAGAGTATGTTTTCACCAGGAGTTTCTTCAGCTAGAGGCAAAGGTGTGAAGGTTACCTATGCATCTCCTAAGGAGGGATATAGAGCATGGCAGGGGGTACTTTGTTTATCATCTAAGACAAATGGCCAAATAAAGGATGTTGCCTATGAATATTTGAATTGGTGGCTCTCTGGTCAACCTGGAGCATTTATAGCACGTCAAGGGTATTACATATCTAATCCACAAAGGTCCAGGCCGTTCATGAAAGTCAGTGAATGGGATTATTGGTATGAAGGAAAGGCCGCCAGTGAGGATCTTAGAGGTACAGATGGAAAAATATCTGTTTATAAAGGAGAGCTTAGAGACGGAGGTTCTTACTTAAAAAGATTTAGTAATATTGCAGTATGGAATACTGTTATGGATAACTACGATTATAGTTTAGAAAAGTGGTATGAGTTTTTGAATTCTTAAATATGTTTAACTGGATTAAAAGTACTTCTATTAAAATAAAAATCATTACAGGATTAATATTAATCTTTTTGATTTTTTGTTTTCAATCTTTTCTTGCATTTAGCTCATTTAAAGAGATTGAAAAGTCGTTTAATGACTTAAGCCTTATTTCTAAAGAAAGTATAAATATTTTAAATATTGATAAAGAGCTATTAAACCTTCAACGTCTTGCTTTGGTCTACTCTAACTCGGGAAGCAAAAGTGTGCTCAGACAGATGCTTAAAAAACAAAATGAGATTCTGCTAGATCTAGATGAGGCGAGAAAACTTTCACGTAATGAATTCAGTACAGATATGATTTCAAAAATGGTAAAATTATTAATCGAGTATAAAGAAAATATTTTGCAACTTGGACAGAAATTTCTATATAAAGAGAAGTTGCTTAATCTGGAATTACCTAATGTTTTTGATAAAGGTATTGAGAATATAAACAGAATTCATAAATCTGTGAGTACAGATTATAAAGCACTGTCACGATCACAACAGTTGCACCAGCAGTGGTTAGAAATTAATATTAGCGCGATTTCATATTTAAGAGATCGCAAATATAGTCAAAGAGATAAGGTCTATAAAAATATAGATTTAATACTTAAAGAAAAACACAGCTTCTCGCCAAATTATAACAACTTAATAAAGACGAATGCACGTTCCTATTTAGTTATTTTTGAGAAGTCTGTACAGGCCAATAGAATATTTCTCTCTTTAATAAATGTGGTCATGGCCGGTCAATCATTAGAATTATTGTCATTATCACATGAGCTAAGAAATCATACGTTACAAGAATTTGACACCCTCAAACTTAATAATAGAGTGCTAATCGAAAATAGAAGTAAAACGTTAATAATAATTATGCTTCTTAGTGCTCCATTTTTACTAATCATTTCATTCTTCTTTGTTGATAATATTTCTAAGGGGATTCATCTTATAACTCTAACATTTGATAAGTTTCTTGAAGGTGATTTTAATAAAAGTGTACCCGGTTTAGATAGAAATGATGAAATTGGTAAGCTTGCAAAAGCTGCAGAGAAATTTAAATTATTAAACAAAGAACTCAGTGAGGCCATAGTTGTAGCTCAAAAGTCTTCTGATATTAAAAGTGAGTTCTTAGCAAATATGAGCCATGAGATTCGTACGCCGATGAACGGTGTACTGGGGATGATTGAAATTCTTAAAGAGAGTGATCTTAGCAAAGAGCAATCTGATATGATAAAAACTATATCATCAAGTGGTAAAATCCTGTCTCAAGTTATAAATGATATCTTAGATATAAGTAAGTCCGATGCGGGTAAGATTAGTTTAGAGTATCGGGCCTTTAGTTTTAAGGATTGTGTTGAAGAAATACGTTTATTATTTATCTCAAATATTAATGAAAAAAATATTTCTTTAAAAGTTAATATAGATTCAAACTTGAAAGATATGTACTTGCTTGGTGATGTTGTTAGAGTAAAGCAAATCTTAGTGAATTTAGTTGGAAACGCAATTAAATTCACTGAAGAAGGGAAAGTTGAACTTATTATGCAGATACTTGATCTAAATCAAGATGTATGCAAATTAAGAATCACTGTTAAAGACACTGGGGTTGGTATAGCTGAACAATCTCAGAAAAGTCTGTTTGACGCATTTTCTCAGGCCGATACTTCTATTACACGAAGGTTTGGAGGGACAGGACTTGGCCTTGCTATATCTCAGAAACTTGCAAATTTAATGGGATCTAAGATACAGTTCACTAGTAAAGAAGGTGTTGGGACTGAATTCTTTTTTAATCTCACTTTACAGATTTCGAATGAATCATCTTTGGAAGTTGAAAATACTCTGAATTGTGATAATTCTTTTGCTTATAATATTCTTTTGGTTGAAGATAATGCAATCAATATTAAGGTGGCATCTAAGTTTATGGAGATGTACGCATCAAATATAGATTGTGCAACAAATGGGGCAATTGCAGTAGAGTTATGCAAAAGTAATGTGTACGATATTGTTTTCATGGATATGCATATGCCAATTATGGGTGGTGTTGAAGCTTGCATAGAAATAAAAAAGAATCCTGCTTACAGAAATATTCCTGTAGTCGCCCTTACTGCCAATGTTTTAAATGAAGATCGACAAAAGTGTTTCGATGCTGGGATGATCTTCTTCTTAACGAAACCTATTTCAAGACAAGAATTGTCTGAAGTATTTGTAAAGATTAAGCAAGGTCAAAAAGCGGCATAGGTCAATGATTATCCAATATAGACTCAGAGTCAAAAACGATACTGAAGCAAGTATTTTTCATTTTTGTGTAATGAATAGAGCAGTGATTTTTCTCAAGTAATTGTTTAGTTATAGCAAGTCCCATTCCAGAGCCAGAGTCCTTATCTTTAGTTGTAAACTCTAATTCAAATATGTTTTGAGCTATCTTATCTTCTATGCCGAGGCCAGAGTCTATAACTTCTATGATAATATTTTCATTTTGCTTTCTTGACTGAAGCTTAATCCACGGCTCTTTCATGAGTTTTATAGCGTCAGTTGAGTTTTTAATAAGATTTACAAGACATAGAACAACCTCTGTTGTATTACACTGGTAAGTAAAGTCTTTTTCAATATTAAGTTCAAATTTAATTTTATGAAAATCGATAAGAGGGACAACTAGTTCTTTAACATCTTCGATAAGAGTAGAAAATTTAATAGGCTCTTTTGTAGAAGAGCTATTTTCTTTGAAGAGGTTCATGTAAAGTTCAGCAACATCGTTGGATTTGTAAGAGTGTTTCTCAATGACAGAGTAATAATATTCTTTAGATTTCGCCTTAGGATTAGTCTCAACTCTTTTTAGATTTTCTATTGCAGTGATAATGATAGTAATGTGATTTCTAATGTCGTGAGCAATGCTTGCTGCTGCGAAACCGAATTGAGCTACTTTTGCCAACTTGTCTACATTCTTTTCAAGTTCCATGATTTTTTCAAATGATTTCTTTTGGAAATGAATCATAAGTCTTATTGCCTCGAATACATTGCCAAGAAAGTAGAGTGGAACAAGTGAGTGAGTAAGTCCCATTGATAAAGATATATCATTGGCCGTGGCCAATAAAGTGACAACTACTCCAATTTTTAAAAATGATTCTTTATTCTTTCTTTTTGAAAGTTCCTTAAGTATTAAGATACTTGCGTAAATTATTCCTGAAACAGCTATTGTACCTAGAATGTAGCCATAGATCGTTGGTGAAATTGTTATGTAATAGGCCTGTTGGAAAAGTGTTCTCTTTAACGGTGGTGTTGTTTGAAATAGTGGTGTGTAGCCAAATAGTAGGTATGTGAAGAAGAATACTATGTGATGAGCGAGAAGAATTAATAAAGTTGTTTTTGTATAATTTAACTTATTCTTTTCAATCATTAGAAATGATTTTATCGCTAACATATACATGAGATATGAGCCATACCCTAGAAGCCAGAGTAATAAGAGGATAGTGTTGCCAAAGTCTTGAGCGACATCAAAGGTACCAACAACTAAACAAAGCGCATAGAGAGCAGTCATGATACACATACTTATATGCCATACTGATGATTTTATTTTATGTGTTTTAAAGTTAGAAATACCTGCCAAAGCATGATACGCAAAGAACGAAAAAACGATTGTTCCAAAAAAACGCTCAAAGCTTTGATATAAAATTAGATTCATATAGTCTCATTATTGTTATAAAGCTATTGTACTTCTAATTTTTTTTTCCAACATTAGGAAAGATGTTCGTTGTCCTCTTTCGCTTCATAGGGGACATTTGACCTATGTTTTTGTTTACCTGTTAACCAATTTTATCTATTAACTTGAGCTTGTATTAAGTATATTTTTATCTATTTATTAGAAAAGTGCCTTTCTTTCATGTTGAAAATGTGAAAAAGATATTTAATATCAAGGTTGAATTTCAGATTATCATATAGTTAAGAATTTGGATTTGTGAAAAAACATGACGTTTTCCTTTGTTAGTGTTAGAAATTTGTATGATAAATTTTGAAGCATATCAATTATTAGAATCAAATCGCATTCAGAGTGTGCAGTCTAGGGTTAGTGTCTCTGGAATTTCTTCTGGGGCATATATGGCCTCTCAGTTTCATATCAGTCACTCTCGATATGTTAATTCTATTACATTATTCGCTGGAGGACCGTATTTTTGCTCAAGAGAAAATCCTCTTGTTGCCACTGGTCTTTGTATGAAAGATGAATTTGGAGATGTTAATATTGATGCCCTAGCTAATTATACGAAATTATCTGCTTCTGTTGGTCTGGTTGATGATACAAGTTTTTTAAATCAATCAAAAGTTAAAATTATATCAGGAATGAGAGACTTTACTGTCCGTAGACGAGTCTCTAAGAGTGCCCAGCATTATTATAAACGTTTTGATGTTAGTGAAGTAGAATTTGTTGAAGATCTCGACATTGCACATACTTTTCCAACTATTAGTGACGGAAATGATTGCTCCTCTCCATCGGGGGCCCCTTATATCAGTTCATGTGGTATTGATGGAGCTTATATGGCCTTATCTACTTCATATAAGAATTTAAATTATACTGACACAGTTGATTCAAGTAGATTCTATAAAGTTAAGCAATGGGGGGCGCTCCCTATATCGTCAAGTTATCTAAAGGAATTTGCAATTGCCTTTGTTCCTAAATCCTGTGAACTAAATAGTTGCAAGCTTCATATAGCATTTCATGGATGTGAGCAAACGATTGATGATATTGGCAATCTCTTTTTTATGAAGACTGGTTATGCTAATTGGGCCCAGGAGAGTGGGGTTATTGTTCTTTTTCCACAAACAAAGTCGACATTATTAAATCCCTATGGGTGTTGGGACTGGTGGGGTTATTCTGGTCCTAATTTTCATAATAAATATGGCCCTCAAATTAGGGCCATCGATGAAATTGTCCAGAAAATCTTCTTTAAGTAGTTTTTTTCTCCGTAAGCTGTTGAGCAATAAGAAAGATAAACTTCTCTTCTTTTTCTATATGTTGCTTGTAAACTCTTATAAATTGCTCAATATCACATAGGATTGTATTTTCTTCCTCTTTGGCCATCTTTGTTATCTTTTCTATGAAGTTATTAACTTCACTTTCTAAAGACTTATGTTCTTCGTTAATTCTCTCTATTATTTCTTTGTCGGCCTCTGGGTTTTGCTTTTTCATCCAATTGTAGAGAACCTCACTTTCTCTTTTGTGATGAATTTTACATGCGAAATCTTTAAAGAATTGAAATTCACTTACAAGTTCATCTCTTGAGGTCTCTAGGGGAGTATCAATAAGCTGTTCCATTTTATCAAGTGATGCATTTACTCTTATATGATCATCTTTTAGCTGATTTATTATCTCTTTCATGAGTTCTCCTTATTTTACTTCCCAAACTTCACCGGAAAAAAGAAGCTTATTAAAGTCGCCTTCTCCTTTCTTATTTCTTACTTGTTCAATTTGAGCTGCTACTTGATCGTTAAAAGTCTCATCTTCTTCTTGATAAATCACACCATAGAATTTTGGAAAACCATTTTCCTCGTGAGAGGATAATAGTAAGTAACTTAACATTTTATTGTGTTTATCATGCACTAAGAGATCCTGATCTTTGTATTTGTCACCTATCTCAACTACTTTAAGCTTCAGTCCTTCTAGTACTATTCCAAGATTTCCTTCTTTTCCAAATTTCATAGGAGTTTCGTGTTCAAGGTAAACAGCATGGTCTGATCTTGTTTTTCTATCTGTGTATTCTTGATGACAGTTATTGTTGAAGATAACACAGTTTTGAAACACTTCTATAAATGATGTTCCTCTATGTTTATCAGCTTCAACCATCATGTCGGTCATATGTTTAGGGTCCGAATCAAGCGTTTTACATATATATGTTGCACCTGCTCCAAATGCTAGTTTTCCAGGATTAAATGTTCTATCAAGTGATCCATAGGGAGACGATTTGGTTACTTGTCCTTGTTTAGAAGTAGGTGAGAATTGACCTTTAGTGAGTCCGTAAATTTGATTATTGAAAAGAAGCATATTGATATCTATATTTCTTCTGAGAGCGTGAATAAAATGGTTCCCGCCAATTGATAAGCAATCACCATCTCCTGTAATCATCCACACACTTAGGTTTGGGTTGGCAACTTTCATACCGGATGCCACAGCTGGAGCTCTACCATGAATTGTATGGTATCCATATGTATTCATGTAGTATGGAAATCTTGAAGAACATCCAATCCCTGATACACAGACAATATCCTCTTTCTTTGTGCCTGTTTTTGTAAGTGCCATTTGTAAACTTGATAGTATTGAGTAATCGCCACATCCTGGACACCATTTAACATCTTGATCACTTGCAAAATCTTTCTTCTTATAGTTTAGTTCAGTCATATATTTTCCTATTGTATTGCTTTTTTAAACTCTTCAACTAATTCGCTAATCTTAAATGGAAGACCTTGCATTTTATTGTATCCAATCGCTTCAATTGAGTACTTTGCTTTTAAGACATTAATAAGTTGCCCACCATTTAGTTCAGGAACAATTATTCTGTTGAAATTCTTTAATATTGTTGGAACATTCTTAGGTATAGGGTTTATATACTTCATATGCATTAGAGATATTCTTACGCCTTCTTTTTGTAGTTGTTTTACGGCCATTTGAACTGCTCCATATGTTCCTCCCCATGAGACTACTAGTAGATCACCAGAGCTATCACCTTCTAGTTCTTGCTCAGGAATATTATCTACTACACGCTCGATTTTTTCTTTTCTAGCGTTTGTCATTAGTTCGTGATTAATTGGATCGTAGCTAACATCACCTGTGTGATAATCTTTCTCAAGTCCACCAATTCGATGTTCCAATCCTTTTGTTCCAGGGATTGCCCATTTTCTCACCTTGGAAACTTCATCTCTTTCTATCCACTTAAAGCCATCAGTATTTGCTGGAGCTTCTTCGATAAGATTGTGCTTAATTTCATTATAGTGCTTATCTACGTCAGGTATTCGCCAGGGCTCTGTTCCATTGGCAATGTATCCATCAGTAAGAAGCATTACTGGGGACATGTGTTGTAGCGCTAGGCGACTTGCTTCGTAGGCCATATGGAAACAGTCATTAGGTCGTGAGGCAGCAAGTATAATAAGAGGAGCTTCTCCATTTCTACCATATAGTGCTTGATATAAATCTGACTGTTCCGTTTTTGTCGGTAGACCTGTCGATGGTCCTCCTCTTTGTACATTCACAATAACTAATGGCATTTCATAAGTAACCGCAAGCCCTATGGCCTCACCTTTTAATGCTATTCCTGGCCCTGAAGATGTTGTAAGAGCTAGGTTACCAGCAAGTCCAGCACCAATCGAGCAACATATTGCTGCGATCTCGTCTTCGGCTTGAAATGTTTTTACACCGAAGTTTTTGTGCTTTGATAACTCATGTAAAATATCTGTTGCCGGTGTGATTGGGTAACTTCCTAGAAAGAGTGGCAGTTTTGCCGCTTGTGCTGCTCTTAGAAATCCCCATGCCGTAGAAGTGTTTCCATTTATCTGTCTATACTTTCCAGGAGTAATTTTTGCACTTGGTACTTTATAAGTTGAAACTACTGCTTCAAGTGTTTCCGCAAAGTGATAACCAGACTTTAAAGTTGCTATATTAGCTTGTGCTAGTTCTGGAAATTTTTTAAATTTCTCATTTATCCAATCAATAGTTGGAGTTATATCTCTATGGTATAAGAAGTAGCAGATACCTAAAGCATAGAAGTTCTTACATCTTTTTTTATTCTTTAGATCTAGTTCGTGATCTTCTAATGTATCAAGAGTTTGAGAATCGATTGGGGCCTCAATAACTTGATAGTCGCTCAAAGAGTTATCTTCTAGAGGGTTATCTGTATATGTGGCCTTCTCTAGTCCTTTGTAAGTAAATGCATCAGTGTTTGCGAGGATTGTACCACCTTTTCTTAAAGAGCCTAGATTTGCTTTGAGGGCCGCTGGGTTTAGTGCCACTAACATATCAACTTCATCTCCTGGTGTGATAACTTCATTTGAACCAAAGTGAACTTGAAATCCTGATACACCAGCAATAGTGCCTTGAGGGGCCCTAATCTCAGCTGGATAGTCTGGAAATGTCGAAATATCATTTCCCATTAAGGCAGATGTATTTGAGAATTGAGTTCCTGTGAGTTGCATTCCGTCGCCGGAATCTCCTGAAAAGCGTATAACAACACTTTCTAATTCGATGTGATCATTTGATGACATTAAGTATCCCTTGTAATTATTTATAAGCTTAATTTACAAAGGATGAGGAATTTAAAATATGATATAGCGAGATTACTTATATGATATACGTTAGTAAAACTTTTCTGATTTCTGTCAGCTCTTAGTGAACAAAGGGGAGGTCTCCATAGAAGTCTGTATGAAGTTTTTCTAAACCACCTTGAGATTTAAAATAATCAATTTTTTTATTAAGCTCTGAGATGAACTTTCTATTTTCTGGGGTATTATGACAATTAACTTTTTCTTTAATTGTGTAGAGTATTACAGAGTGACTATTGTGGAAATCTTGCATTACCTCTGGAGTGGAAGGAAACCAGTGTAAGAAGACTGTTGCTCTTTGCGCCTTCATTATTTTAACGGCCTGTTTTACATCATTAACGCTTGAGGTTTTTGTTTTACTTAAGTCTAATTCAAGTGAGCTTAGGTCGAGACCCCTAACATAGACGACTTCTTTATCTTTAATGCTCTCTTGAGTGACTATCTTTGGATGACCTTTAAGTGTGTACGCTCTTAGGCTTGTATTGCGAATCATTTTGCTAGATATAGTTTCTACATTGGCAAAATCTTTCATTGTTTTTTCGTCGCCACCTACAAAGCAGTTATACTTCTTTTTTTCAAAATCAGTTAATGCTCTCTTAAATGGTCTGAAGACGAGTTTTATATTATTATTAAAATTTCCCTTGGTTACTCTGTTGATTGCCTCTGGAGCATAGCTTTTTTCTGTTTGGTGGGCCCATCCATCGACAAGCGGAAGAACTAAGCTGACTTTTGCGAATGCGTTTAGATTAAGTAGGAGGGTAAGTAATAGAGTGAAAAATAATGTGTGTGGTTTCATTTTTAAAAATTATCATTAACTATATATTTTTAAAACTCTAGTTTGTGTTATAAAGCGATATGTGAAATATTTTTATTCACTTTGCTTGAGCAATTTAATGCCTTAGACAAAATGCTCCAGTTTATGATGAAAATAAATGTAATTATAGGAATTTATTAGATAGTAATTGTACCATGTGAAATATAACGCAAATCATATTTTTCACAATTATTACTTTTTCTATTTCTAGCTAGAATCAATAAATATTTAATAGTAGAATAGCGTTTTATTTTTTCTTTATCACTTTAGGTGCAGCTTATGACTATGCTTTTTGAATTAGATGGCAATACACATATCAACGCAGATTCCACTGTCTTAGATAGTTACAAAACTATTATGGGGAGCAATAAGGCGAAGATGTTGTATGCAGATCCTCCATACTGCTTATTAGTTAGAAGAAATAAGAAAACAGGTGAGCTTAGAGATCCTAAGCAGGCCAAGATTAATCATGAAGCCGTTACGAGGTATGAAAATATAAAAGAATATAGAAGATTTACTGAGAAGTGGCTTGGTGCTGCCGTCAAGTATATTCAAGATGATGGTGTTTTGGTTATTTGGACAAATTACCTTGGAATTAATCCGATAAAGCTAACGGCACAAAAACTAGGTTTTGAGCACTTCTATGGTGAGTTTCAATGGGGAAAGCTAGCAAAAGAAACTAATAGCGGTAATGAGATAAATGTTAGACTGTATGAAGTCGCGCTGGTTTTCTCTAAGCTTCCAAAACCAGAACTTTCCAATTCATGTCCTCCTACTCAATGGTCAATAATTACTAAGTATGATGAAGAAGGTGAGGCAGATAAATGGGGAAAGCATCCTAATCATAAGCCATTTTCATGCTTGGAGCCACTGATTAGAACTTATACCTCTCCTGGAGATAGAATCCTAGATCCTTTCACGGGATCAGGCTCCACCCCCGCTGCGGCAATTCAGCTAGGACGCAAGATCTCTGGTATAGAGTTAAGAAAGCAGTGGGCGACAATGAGTCAACAGCGAATAAAGTCTCTTTGTTGTTGCTAATTTTTTCGTGATAAACTCTTTGTTAGTATTATAATATTTTATGAGTAAAATTTTATTTTTTTTATTGGCGCTTATTTTTCCATTATTTTCTTATGCTTTAGACTTTAGTCTGAGCGCTAAAAAGTTAGTTACTCTTGACTTGGTAAATTTGAAAAAGGTTTTTAAAATACACAAAGTCAGTGTGTTTAATCCGTATATCAAAAAAAGTGAAACCTTTAATGCTTTTTACATGCCAGATATTCTTAATCATATTTATACAGGTAAAGAAAGCTGGCAAAAGAGTTTTGCCTTTGAAGTAGATACGTTGACTGGGTATAGACCTATCGTAGAAACCTATAAATTTTCTAAAAGAAACAGTTATCTTGCTTTTGAAAAAGATGGAGGTTTACCATTTGTTAGTATTGACTCTTATCGCGAGTCTGCAGTTGATCTGTCTCCGTTTTACTTAATATGGATAGAAGACAGGAAGAAAGTTCCTTCTCGAAGAAGAATTCATTGGGTAAGTCAGATTAAAAGCTTTAATCTAATTAACTCTTATCCAGTTGAAATCATTCCTGGTTCTGGTAGTGCTGAAAATATCACATGGGGATATAAGAATGTTCGTAAACATTGTCTTGCATGCCATACCGTCTATGGTGTTGGGTCTCAAAAAGATGGAGAGTTAATAACATCTGAAATTCTCTCTAGCTATACTGATGAATTATTGTATAAGCTTATCGATCGTCCTCGCAGTGTTAAAGAGTCTATGGACATGCCTATTTTCTCACCAAAAATAGACCTTCGTTCTAAAAGAATTCGAGATATCATTTCTTATTTGAGATATCTTGAAAGACTAAAACCAACAGAGGCCAATCGTAAGAAGCATGACAAGCTTTTAAAGTCATTAGAGTCTGTTAAAAAGAAGTATTAATCTTTTTTGTTAAAATCTTCACTTGTCCCAATAGACTGGTAGAACTTTCTGTCTTCTAAGCTAGAAACTTTGGAGTTGGATTTTTCTTTTCGTCTTTTGAGAAACAAATTAATCATTGAAAAAAACATAATTAATGGCATGGCCATATCAGAAATGACTTTGAAGATTGAAGAGTTATCTTCGGGGGAAAGTATATTTGTATAAATTAAACTAAACACAATTAATGAGATAAAGAAGAGATTAATTGTTAGCTTAACGTGGTTCATGCTATTAAAAAGCCTAGTTCTAAGTGAAAAAAAAGGGCACATTTAGTGCCCTTTATAATTAAACTCTAAAGTTATCCATTTGGTGGAAGTTTAAGTATTTGTAAACTTCTTCTTCTTTACCTTCAAGTGCTGGATTCATTACTTCTAGATATTCTGCCGGCGTAGGCATCTTTCCAAGTAGTGAAACAACAGCTGCAAGCTCAGAAGACCCTAGGTATACTTGGGCATCTTTTCCTAATCTGTTATTAAAGTTACGAGTAGAAGTAGAGAATACTGTTGAACCATTTCTTACTCTTGCTTGGTTACCCATGCAAAGTGAGCATCCTGGCATCTCTAGTCTTGCTCCGGCGGCCGCGAAAGTTGCATAGTAACCTTCGGCCGTTAGTTGGTCTTTATCCATCTTTGTAGGAGGAGCGATCCAAAGAGTTGCATCCGCTTGACCCTTTCCTTTTAGTATCTCTCCTGCTGCTCTGAATAGTCCTACGTTAGTCATACAAGAACCGATGAACACTTCATCAACTTTATCTCCTGCAACTTCAGAAAGAACTTTTACATCATCAGGGTCATTAGGACATGCTACTACTGGCTCTGTCATTTCATTTAAGTCAATTTCGATAACCTGGGCGTATTCAGCATTCTTGTCCGCTTCCATTAGCTCACCATTTGCTAACCAGTCTTTGACTGCTGCAATTCTCTTCTTAAGAGTTTCCGCGTCCTTGTAACCACCTTCAATCATCGATTCCATAAGTTTTATATTTGAAAGTAGATACTCTTCAATTGGTTCTCTATTTAGTTTTATAGAAGCTGCTGCTGCAGATCTCTCCGCGGCTGCATCTGTAAGCTCAAATGCCTGTTCAACTTTTAAATTAGGGAGTCCTTCCATTTCAAGTATTTTTCCAGCGAAAATATTCTTCTTTCCTTTTTTCTCAACTGTAAGAAGACCCAGTTGAATCGCTTTAAGAGGTATCATATTTACTACGTCTCTAAGTGTAATTCCTGGTTGAAGTTCGCCTTTAAATTTAACGAGAACAGACTCTGGCATATCTAGTGGCATAACCCCTAGGGCCGCTGCAAAAGCAACTAGACCAGAACCAGCTGGAAAAGAAATTCCTAGCGGAAATCTTGTATGTGAATCACCACCTGTTCCAACTTCATCTGGAACAAGTAGTCTGTTTAGCCAAGAGTGAATTACACCATCACCAACTTTCAATGAAACTCCACCTCTGTTGGAAATATATTCCGGTAAGGTTGCATGAGTTATAACGTCAGTAGGTTTTGGGTAAGCAGCAGTATGACAGAATGATTGCATAACGAGATCTGCATTAAATTTTAAACATGCTAATTCAGTCATTTCATTAGCAGTCATTGGACCTGTTGTATCTTGTGATCCAACAGTACTCATTTTTGGTAAACAAGTTGTTCCTGGAAGAATTCCTGTAACACCACATGCTTTTCCAACCATTTTTTGAGCTTGAGTGTAACCTTGATCAGCTTTAGGTACAATGATTGTTGGGTTTGTGAAGATTCCTGAATCTTCAATAGAGCTCATAGAAAGAGCTGCTCTTGCCTTGGCAGTTAGTTGTTTACCAATGATAAGTGGTACTCTTCCTCCTGCCTTATATTCATCTAAAATCGTATCTGGAGCAATTTCATATTCGGCTAATGTTTCACCATTTTCGTCAGTAATTTTTCCTGCCAGTGGATGAACAATAATAATTTTTCCAGTTTCTAATTTAGAAACGTCGGCCTGAATTGGAAGTGCTCCAGAGTCTTCTGCAGTATTGAAGAAAATTGGTGCAATGGTTTGTCCAATTATAATTCCACCATCTCTTTTGTTAGGAACATAATCAATATCATTTCCAATATGCCATAGAAGAGAGTTACACGCAGACTTTCTTGATGATCCTGTACCTACAACATCACCGACAAAAGTGATAGGAAGGTTGAATTTATCTTTTAGGTCGCCTATGGCCTTTGGACCACTTGGGAAAAGTACACCACCCATACATGTTGAGTGGAGTGGTATATCTGCTCTAGTATAAGCATAAGCTGCCGGAGAGAAGTCATCAGTATTGATTTCTCCATCTACTTTATAAACAACTGTCTTTATACTTTCAGGAATTTCTTCTTTAGAAGTAAACCATTGAGCATCTGCCCAAGACTTTATTACTTCCTTTGCAATTTCATTAGTCTTAGAAAGTTCAAATACTTCATCAAAAATATTGATTGAAAGAACCATGTTCTTTAGAGCTGCTCCAGCAAGATTTGCTAGTTCTTTGTCAGCACCTTTCATAATGTCAATAAGACCTGCGAGGTTATAACCACCAAGCATTGTTCCTAGAAGTTTGACAGCATGCTTTTTATCAATAAGATCGCACGAAACATCTCCATGTACTATCTTCAGGAGAAAGTCAGCTTTTATCTGAGCAGCTGGATCAACCCCAGGATTTACTCTATTTGTAATTAAGTCTAATAACAACTCACCTTTGGATGCTGGAATATTTTGTAGAAGCTCACACACTTCACTCATTTGTTCCTTAGTTAATGCAAGAGGTGGGATTCCTAGAGCTTTTCTTTCTTCAACGTGTTTGTCGTAAGAATCAAAGAAATTAGACATAATTATTCCTTTTTTTAATTTAATTATCAGTTTTTTGTAGTTATGAATTGTCGCTAATTATACACTAGTCTGGGCCAAGAATAAAGTAACTACTGAGCTGTCCACTCTTTTGGTGCTTAGTTTTACACTATGGCCCACATCACGCGTCATGGTGTATGGTTTTAGTGGCAATAAAAGAGTTTCAATTCTTTGACGAATTGAGCGGCCCTTTTGGGAAGCCCCTCTGATTTATAACATTCAAATTGGAGTTTTATTCTACGCGTGAAGTCAGAAGAGTCGTAATTCCCTAGTTCAAGATTGTCAGCACTGGCCTTAAATGGATAAGAACAGGCTTCGCTGAAGGCCATTTCGATTGCCTGAGGCTTTACTTCAACATTTTCAAACTCTTTTTGCTGGTCAAGATTTCTTCCATCTGGGTTATACCAGTATCCATAATCGTCTAAGGCTCTTCTGTCTTTTCCTGCTAGACACCAGTGAGAGATTTCATGAAGTGCTGAAGCGAAATAGTCTTCTGTGCTTTGAATAATTGACAGCTCTTTAGTAGATTTTCTAGCCTTATAAAATGGCTCTTTATAACCATAGGAAAGAATCGTTGAATATTCATCCTTAAAAGTTCTATCAAAAATACTTTTTATGTCTTCTACATTGTGCTGCATGAGTTGAATTTATCAATAGCTTAATAAAAAGTCATTTCTTAATATTAAGGTAATCTATCTGTAAGGTAATCTTCATTTTTAATCTTTTGACTTCATATATATTGTTTAATTCTTATTCCAGAATATAATTTGATTATGATTTTTAATAAACCTATGAATATTCGGAATTTCCTGATTCAACGAATATTCTTGATTTTTTCTTTGATGATTTTAGTTCTTTCGGCCCTTTTCTTTCTTAGTAGAAAAGTAACTAAAGAAATTGATACTCAAATCATTGAGGCCCATAGCTATGCTGATCTAGCACTTGAGCAGCAAGTAATATTCCAAAAATTGTCATTAGAGTATCGCTATGAAAAAGATGTAGATTTCTCTGCAATCAAATCTTCATCAAAACAATTATATGAAACGATAGGAAAAACCTATCAGTCACTCTTTGTTAAGGGCGACTCAAAGTACAATAATCACTTAAAGATGTTTCACAATCTATACTCCAGTCAGAACGAGAGAATTCAAGGCCTTGAAAATATTTCTAGCTCAGAAGAAATATCACAAATGATGGATGATAGTGAACAGATGTACTTCGATGCTCTTGTGATATCTCAATTCTTATTAAAATATAAAGAGAGGATTCTCTTTAATATACTAGTTATAAATATATTGTTTGTGATTTTCTTTGGAGGGTTAATTTCATGGTTAACAGTCTCTTTGTCTAATCATATTAGTAGGAGTATTGCAGTTGTTTCTGACTATGTTAATAACTTTAGTATTGAAACATTATCTTCATCAGAAGTAGAAGCGTCTAAATTTAGTGACTTTGTGAAACTCGAGCAGGGGATTAATACAATGGCAAATCGCTTGCTTATGGAAAGTAGAAATATCCAGTCAAGATCCGTAAATGATACGATAGGAAATCTTTCTGAAAACCTTGCACACTTAATAAATAACCCACTTTCTATTATATCTTCTAGCGCTAGAATCCTGACTAAGAAATCTCGTGAGGCCTTAGTTCAAGAAGAGGCCAGAGAGATAGAGGAGTCAGTAAAGCGAATCAGCTCTACAACTCTAAGCATGAAGAAGTTGATACAAAGTAAAGAGAAAACTGTTGTAAGTACATTTCAGGCCGAAAATATACAACATGCAATTGAGTTATATTTTTTAAATAAATTCTTAGAAAATAATATTGAGGTTATCTTTGATATTTCTAAAGATCATACTGTCCATGCTCTAGAGTACGAAATTATTCAATGTGTTTTTAATTTAGTTGAAAATTCAATTGATCATTTGATCAAATTAGAATGTGACAAAAAGTGGCTCAGGGTTTCGACTCGTAAAAGCGATAGTAATATTATTCTTGTAATTGAAGATTGTGGACAAGGCGCTGATGAGGACCTTATTTATGGATCTATGATGTCACAGGAGAGTGAGAAGGTAGGACTATATTCTGTGACGCAATTAATATCAAAGAACTTAGGAAGTGTAGAGTTTAGTGCACTACCAAATACAGCTTTCACTATAACACTACCAAGTCATTCTATTTTTGAGAGCTAATCATTTTCTTATATTCAGAAACAAAGTCCTCGTTTTGTACAGATTCAACCTGTAGGCTCTCGGCCAATCCTCTTTGAACAACTTCCTCAAGTCCATCTAAGCTAGGTTTGTCTAGAAAGTCAAAAGCACCATACTTTATGGCCTCTTTCATTAGTTCAGTAGAACCATGACCTGTGTAAAAAATGAATGGTATTTCAATATTTCTCTTTCTAACTTCTTTTATTACATCAATACCATTTAAACCTGGCATATTTATATCGCAAACGATGCAGTGAATTTCATTACTACTAAGAAGCTCAAGTGCAAGGGTTCCGTTTAGAGCTGTATATATTTCATCAGCAAAGTCTTCTAATAAGATTTTTGATTTCTTTAAGATTAATTCTTCATCGTCTACTAATAGTAGATTTCCTAACTTACTCATATTGTCTCCTAGAGTTTTGATATATAGCCTTTCTTATATTTTATTTGAGAAATTGGTTCTTCATTGTCTTCATATAAACTTTCAGTCCCATTTTCTGTTTGTTCTTGCTCCTGATCAGTTTCTTCTTTAACTTCTGCTGGAGCTTCTTCAATAACCTCATACTTTTTGTCAAAGTAACTTTTAAATTTATCATCTATTTCATTTATTTCAATGAACATATAGTGGTTTACAGACCTTCTTAGCAGTTGCAGATCTTCTTCACTCAATAGAAAGACGAAGGCCATATAGTGTTGTTTTCCTCCAACTTTATTTAAAAATCTCAAAGGAGGTATAATTAATAGATTTAATTGTATTCCAATATCTAAGCGTACATATGAGTAAAGAGGGATCTCTTCTTTTGTTGTAAAGGTAACAAAGAACTCACTGATTGAAGTAATATGTACATCAGTAGATTGATAACAAACTGAATTTTTCTCTTCTAATCCAAGCTGATAAGTGTCTAAAGTTAAGCATTCTTGGCCTGCAAGAACTCCGATAAAATTTGTCAGTGTGCTTGTGTCAAGTTCGTGCTTAAAGCACAGAAGTTTCTTATATCTTATAACCTTTTTTAAGGCCTCTGGAGTAGATTTAGAATCAGGAAAAATAATCATTGGTTCTGACTCAATATTTTGATTCATGATTGATTGAACGAGTTCAAAAAGAAAATCAACCCTATCTTCTTGTGGAGCTAATTTTCCTATAATTATAATTCTATATCCACGCTCACGAATACTGCTCATATCAAGATGTTTTGAAGAGAATACGTCAGTGTCAATTGCTTCCATAAAAGTATTGAATAGGTCTTCGTTTTCTTTGAATGTTTGACTAGTATCAACCAGGAGAACTCTATGCTTTATTTTTTGAGTTGTGTTTTCGAAATTTTCTACTTGAGTCTCAATTGTGTCCCATGAACTATATGAGGTGCCTTCCCATGCTCCATGCTCAATAAATGAAAAAGTGGACTTGTATAAGTTAAAAGAGTCAGGACAATTATTAGTTTCTTCTTCTCTTTTAAGACTTAGTTTCAATCCCTGTGCAAAATCTACATCCACTTCATCTTGCATTGGTATATCACTTGCAATATTTATGAAGTTTCTATCGACTTGAGTAACAAAAAGTGGTGTCTCTACAGTTGCTTTAGCAAAGAACTTTCTTGTCGTTGCAAATTTTGGGCAGGGGAAATCTTCTTCGACCATAAGATAGAAGAGTTGATTAAGAGAAGACGTTATATCACCATCTTTAACTATGATATAGTTTATACCACTTCTAAAGTACACGAGCTGACTGCTGTCTTTACAAAATGAATTTTCTAAAACTATGAATAGGTAGTTACTTGAGAATTTTGATTTTCGAATTTTTAATATCTTATTTAATAACTGCTTATCTTTATGTATTATTTCCGTGTCTATTATAATCGTAGTTTTGCGATCTTCTTGATTATGCGTAGGAAATTTATCTACTTGATCAAGTACTAACCCAAGGTCTTTTTGTTTTTTTATAAAGACTCTTAGTGTTTCGAGGAATTCTGTAGAGCTACCGTAGTAGCAAATTCTGTACTTACTCATCGTCAACAAAGCTCCTTATCAAGGCCTTGATATATTGTGGTTCAAACTTTGAGGTTTCATCTTGATTTGGAATAAATTGTCTAAGTACCTCCATTGGTGAAGATTGAGTTTCAATAATCTTTGTACTCATATAGTCGGCCAATGAGACAATCTTAGCAAGGGGATAGATCTTCTGAGATGTTAGCTGATTTGGAAAACCAGTCCCGTTAATATATTCATGATGTTGTAGAACAATTTGTCTAACGGCCTCTGGAATATAGTGAATATCTTGTAGCATTTCGTATCCGTATTCAGGGTGCTTTAAATAGTCTTCTTTTTGTGTGGTTGAGAGCATTTCATAAGGTATGTTTGGATTATCATTAAACCATTTGAATCGACACATTCCTACATCGTGTAACATTGAACCAAGAGATAGATTATTAATAGTGGCCCTGCCGGCCCAATCTATTCTCTTAGCTATAGTTACTGCAAAAATAGAAGTCAGAAAGTGATGAGAAGTACAATGTTCGGATATTTTCTTAAGTAGCATTGAAGTTTTCTCATTTGTGGACAAAGTATTATATATATTATCGCAAATTTTGACTCCTTCTTGATATAAGTTTTTATTAAGACCCTTAGTGTAAATTTCTTCTAAATACTTTTCCGATATACTTGATAAGAGATTTGACTTCTTTACAGATGCCCTTGAAGAGCTCTTCTTTGATTTGGATACTAGATCATTGATGTAATTTATATATGTTGAACGATCTTCTGTTTTGAAATAGAGTGTGTCTAAATTATGCTCTTCTTTGTATTTCTTGAGTTTTTCTTGATTAAAACTCTCTCCTTGGTTCAGAATTTTTAAGTACTTATTCTTATTTAATTTTAAAAAAACATCGAAGATACTAGTGTTTCCTGAATAGAAGTCTTTAATGGCAATTTTTGTAAATTGGCTGTCAAAAACATTTACAGCGACTTCCTCTTTTAAAGCTTCGTTTATGTCTATTTCTTTGACAACTTTCCATTTTTCAAAGGATGTATCTTTTTTAATTATTTTATGAACCGCCTCTATATAGTTCTTTGCAAATACAGGAGTGTGTATTCCAAGCTTAATAAGTTCGGCCTCTGTGAAATCCATATCTTCCATTTCTTTTTTAGAGTCAAAGGTAAGAATGATCTCAGTCATCGGATTATTAATACGGCAAAATTTTACGACAAATAGAAAGGAGTGATGCTGAATTTTTGAGTCAAGTATTAGATAGTCTATCTCAGTACTAGAAAGCTTGAGTTGAGTCTCTTTACCATTAGCGCAAAAGACCACGTCCATATTCTCTTTTTTAAAAGAAACCATAATTTCATTCACCAAGGAATGATCTGGCGTGGAAAATAATAGTTTCATTAAGTTGTCCTATATGTCTTTTACACTTAAAATAATTATAATTCACATTTACTGAAGCTAATCTTAATTTTGGAGTAATATATGTTGAAACTAGGAATCAATGAAGGTGAGGTCTTTTATATTTATGATTCTAACTTTAATGCAGTAGAGATTTCTCATAGAGATTATATAGCTAATCATGAACCATTCTTAGTTAAAACTATTAATATGGATGAAGGTAGAATTCTACAGGTTTATGATCATCCTGATGATGAAAGGAATATTTCTTTGAGTGAAAAGATCGCTGAGATTGCTCACGA
Source organism: Halobacteriovorax sp. HLS (assembly GCF_004006665.1). Taxonomy (NCBI): domain Bacteria; kingdom Pseudomonadati; phylum Bdellovibrionota; class Bacteriovoracia; order Bacteriovoracales; family Halobacteriovoraceae; genus Halobacteriovorax; species Halobacteriovorax sp. HLS. The sequence continues at coordinate 554,786 of NZ_QOCL01000003.1, read as the reverse complement.
AGTTAATAATCCTCTGGCCATTGTAAATAGTTCTTTGAAAGTTCTTGAAAAATTAATCTCTAAAGAGCAGATTAAAAACCTAGATATGATTACTGAAAATTTCGATGATATCAGGGCATCGATTGAGAGAATTAAGAATGTTTTCGTTCATGCTAGGACTGAAGTTGATCAAGATGAAGTCTCTTTTCATAGAGTTTCTCTTGTTGAATTAATTTCGGGGGTGCGCTCTAATTTCTCACTTCTTTTTTCAGAGATGGATGTCAACTTAGTCGTCAACATTGAAGATGGTGTTATGGATGCTCAGATAAATGTTATTGGTACAACACTAACTCAATGTTTGTTTAACTTAATTAATAATGCTTACTTTGAGGTTAAGAAAAATGACGGTCCAAAGATTATTAATTTAAATATCTCTAAAAATAGTGATCATCTCTTTTTTTCAATCATTGATAATGGAAGAGGTGTCCCTAAAGATTCCCAAGAAAAAATATTCGAACTAAATTATACAACTAAGGCAGATGAAGGCTCGGGAATTGGACTTTTTCTTGTTCGTAAATATATTCAAATGAATAAAGGCTCTGTCTCTTACGATTCTAGTTATACTAGTGGAGCCAAGTTTGATTTTAAGATACCTTTTGAGTCTTTGAGCGAATCTAAGAAGACTATTCTTGTAGTTGATGATGAGCTTGATATATTAGATATTATTAAATCTGATGCAGCGAAGACTTATAATGTTCTGCTTGCTAAAGATGGGAACTCTGCATTTAATCTACTTAAATATAACCAGGTTGACGCAATAATTAGTGACTATAGAATGCCTAAACTTACAGGATTAGATTTCTTTGAAATGGTTCGTTCTATTAATAGTACTATTCCATTTGTTCTATTTTCAGGTCAGCTTCCAAGTGATGTGGAGAAATATTCTAAAGGGCGAAAGAATTTCTATAGTGTAGCTAAGCCTGAGTTTGCTTCATTGATGGACTTGGTTATTAAGGTTGCTTAGAAATAATCATCTATGAAACTTAAGAGCTCTTTTAAAGAAGAGCTTTGTTGTATTCTACTTTTAATCCTTTTTATAGTATATTCTTTTCTTAGAATACTTTCACTGGCCAGAACCTGAGCGCTAGCAAATATTTTCTCTTCTCTTGATAGTCTTGAAAATTCAGAGCTTTGAATGTTGTGATGTGTTTCGATCAATGAGTAGGCCTTAGGCTCTAACTTCTTTAATAAATTGTCATTTGTACAATGGTCTTTTTCTATTTTTATATACTCTTCAAGTGATAGATCTGAAGTGATTTTTGGAGAGAAACTATCATGAAACAGAGAGGCTATGAAGAAGGAATATAGTGTTCTTTCATCATGAAGGTTCTTCTTTTTAAGCATGAATGCGCTTAAATAAAAAGTTAATATAGAATGAGATAAGTTGTATTGACCTTTTCTAAAAGCTCCAGTCATAAATGACTTTAAATTCTTTTGATTTCCTAACTCTTTAAAAGAGCTGTCTAATTTATCTCTAATTATTTTATTTTCTTTTTCATTTCCGATAAGCTTATTTGAATAAATAGATATAAGTTCAACTGTATCCTGCAAGCTTTCTACTGAGTCTGTATTCTTATTATTAATTTCTTCTAGTAAATTTATATAACAGTCTGGGCCAATGTAGAAATCGGTTAATTCTTTATTTTTTATCAATGAGAGAACATATTCTTTGTTTGGCGATGATTTTCTACTAACAAGTGTATAGTGGTTTTCGCTCAGCTTTATGTAAATAGATTCGAATATAGCGAAATATTTAATAATATAGTACTCATTGATAAGTGCGTACTTTGTATTTGTCACCAAAGAAATATCTAAGATTGATGATACTTTCTTTATGAGTTTCTTTGGTGCTGCAGGTTTATCTAGGAAGTAGGTTGCAAAACTTTCACAAAATTCGAAATCTTTAAGATTAGATCTTAGTGAAGAACTGTGAAATAGAAAAGGAATACCAATTGCTCGGTTTGCATTATAGACGACGCGGCCGTCACCATCAGGCATTTCATAATCACTAATTATAAGAGATATGTTATCTCTTTGTCTTGAGAGAATTTTTCTGGCCTGGTTACCACTAAAGGCACTAATTATTTCAATATTTTCAAAGCTCTCAAGAGATATGCTCACAAGATCAATAATCTCTTCCATGTCATCAACAAGTAATACTTTCATTTGATAATTTTCTCACAAATTTTTCAATGAAATATTAATTATTCTTTAAATTTTATCACTTTGTTCGTCTTTAGATTTTGACATAGAGCTTGGTGTTAATTGAATACCAAAGTATTTTGATAACTTAATGAGTAGAGGAAGTGTTATAGGAGCAAACGGGAGTATCAGAAACGCACCTAATCCCAAAGTCTTAAATATATCTTGGAGCTGGTCATTTGCCCACTTAAGCTCTTGTGATGTCGCTTTTCTCTTTAGTGCCTTATTGTATATTTCAACCATTTGAACACTTTCTTTTGACTCAGTACTTAGGACATGCTTTATTTGTTTTAAAGCTTCATAGGTTTTATCTCTAGCAGTTTTTGAGTGTTTTACTAGAAATACTAGAATGTTAAAATAGAGCATTTTTAAAAATATTTTCATTAACTCATAGCGATAGCATGATAAATACAGAAATATCAAATTTATGTGCATTTTTCTAATCAAAATGTTAAATCTAAGCTCTAATTAAGAAAGGAAATCAAATGAGTGAGCTTACTTACCTAAATGAAGAAGGCCTAGACGTATATACAAGTACTTATTTAAGTAATCGTGGATCATGCTGTAAGACCAATTGTCTTCATTGTCCATATGGGTTTACTTTAAAAAACCATCCATTAGAGTTGATTGAAGTGACTGATGAAATGATTTCTGTGGCCCAGTCAATTATAGATAAGAATACTGAAGTTAAAAAAGAAAGTGTGAGTGAATCACTTCTTAGCTCTGCTTTTGGTACTAAGAAGAAGGTTTTTCCTATAACAAGTTCTAATAGAGATAGATATAAGTTAATTAAGCTAAAAGGACAGCTATGTGGTGTACTCAAGATGGGAACACTGGTTGGTATTGAAATATATCTTAATGAGCATTTTAAGAATCAGGGACTAAGTTTAGAAATTGTTAACTCATTTGTTAAAATTTCTTAAAGTAGCTTGTCAACAACCTCAAATGGGATGAAGTTTTCAGCTTCATCCATATATGCACCATCAATTGTTAGCAACATCTCTTCATCATGGTCATTTTCAAAGTAACTATCTACAATTTCGCTTTCTTCATCGAAAATCAAATAACTGCTCTTGTATTGTATTTTTAGAGTATCATCACTTGGGTTTTCAGTTATTTCAAATGGTGTTGAATCAATTGTCAATTTTTCCATATTTACTATATGACCATCTAATTCAATATTTCTCTTGTCGTAGAAGTAGTTCTTAATTTCTTGGATGGTTACACTGCCATCAATTTGCTCAAGAGCAACTCCATAGAATGCCAGCTCTCCACTTAAGGTTTTAAGCTCTCCATCACTTTCAATCGTTAATAATTCTGCAAACTCTGTTATTGCCAATCTTTCATTGATTGCATAAACAGTATCACCATCATTAGTTGTTCCAATCTTCTTTACAAGACTCATCATTTTCCTTTACCAGTCAATAGGGAAGTAGTCTTTTAAAAATTTACCGCACCAATGTTTGCCTGTATTTATACCATCAATAAATGGATCACAAACTCTTGCCGCGCCATCGACAATATCTAGTGGGGGCTGAAAGTCGTGAAGATTTTCTTTTCTCTTCGCTAGTTCGACTGGATCTTCATCAGTTACCCACCCAGTATCGACTGCATTCATATAGATACCATATTTTGCAAAATCTCCAGCGGAAGTATGAGTAAGCATATTTAGGGCCGCTTTTGCCATATTTGTATGAGGGTGCCTTGCTTCCTTTTTAAAGCGATGAAACTTTCCTTCCATGGCCGTTACATTTACAATATGCTTCTTACCAGTATTGTCTCTTTTCATCATTGGCGCCAGTTTGTTACAAAGAACAAATGGAGCAATTGCATTAACAAGCTGAACTTCAACCATTTCAGGAGTATTTATTTCTCCTAATTTCAAACGCCAGCTATTAGTCTTTCTAAGATCAACTTGTTGTAAATCAACATCAAGTTCACCTTTTGGGAAGATCTCCTGAGTAACTAGTGAGTCGTCTATGGTATAAGGAATTTGTGATAGTTTAGCAGACTCTCTAATTCCAAGTCCTGGACCATTTTGTTTATGCCATGAAACTGGAAGGGCCTCTGTATCTGAAGTACCCACTAGTTGAGTATTTCCTGAGCCTCCCAGTGCAATGAGGCAACCTTCATGTCTTTCTAATAGTTGTCTGACAGGGCTTGAAAATGAGCTGATGGCCTTTTGCTCATTCTCCATCATATGTTCATAAAATCCAGGAGGTCTTCTTACTGTTTGGGCCGCATTATTAATAAGAATATCTAAACGATCATACGTTGATTCTATATAATTGCAGAAAAGCTCAACGGAAGGTGTATGTCTTAGATCTAGTCCATGAATATGTAATCTATGCCCCCAATCGCTGAAGTCTTCCTCTTTAGCATAGCGAATGGCAGAATCGACAGGAAATCTTGTGGTAGCTATTACCGTAGCTCCTGATCGCAGCATCATAAGGGTTGAGTGGTACCCAATTTTTAATCTTGAACCTGTTATAAGTGCAACCTGACCAGTTAGATCAGTCCTCTGATGTCTTTTAAAGTAGTTTAAGTCTCCGCATGAGGTACACATTGTATCGTAAAAGTGATGGAGTTTAGTAAATTCACTCTTGCAGACATAGCAGTTTCTAGGCGAGTTTAACTCTGCAGTTTTTTCATTGAGTAGCTTTTGGTCGATACCAATCATCTTTGGTGCAACAAAGATAGCGTCTTCTCTGGCCGATCTTATTCCTGTGTTGGCCCTTGCATTTCTATCGTCTAGAGCTTTTTTCTTTTTACGGATTCTTTTAACATCTTTTTGGCGTTTCTTAATTTCTTTGCGATCTGGTCTTGATAGTCTTCCCGATAGGGTAAGTAATTTAACTCTATCTTGCTCACTAAGATGAACTAGTTGCTCACTATGATTAACCATCATATCTAAAAAGTTTAAAGCTGTATCAAGTTCACTTTGAGTGTACTTTAATTCTAGCTCGTCTAGATATGTTTCATGTGTATCAACTGACTCAATATCGTCTATTGTCTTGCTCATTCTATCCCTCATTTGATGGTGGAATTTAGCATTAATAGGGTAGTTAATCAATCCTATAAGTCGTCTGAATTACTATCGAAATACTCTAGGACACCGGACTTTATCCGCTCATTGATCTTATCTATTGGGAGAGTGAACTTGTTTTCAATAATAGGTATAAAATCCATTGGAATGGCAGACCTAAATACCTTGTATTGGCCATTGTATCTTATTTTGAGCGCTACAGCGTGTAGTGCATGACGGTTAAATTCCATTTCATCATGATCTGCTTGAGTTGCAATCTTGTCTTTGAACCTTTGAAACATTTTGAAATTACCAAGATAGAGTTTATCGCCTAATAGTGGTAGACCTCTGACCATTGCATGAACTCTTATTTGATGTTGTCGACCAGTCTGTGGAAAGGCCAAGGCAAGAACATAACCATTTTCTCTGTGTAGAACTTTAAATTTAGTATGTGCCCTTTTTCCGAGCTTCGACTGCTCAGGATGACTATTGATATAAACTCTCTTTAGTCCATCTTCATTTGGGCCTAGTCGTTCTCTCGACTCAAAAAAATCATCTTGAGTAGCATCTTCAACTTCTTTAGCTATAAAGAAATAACATTTTCTAACCTTATCATTGAAGAACTCTTCGCCCAGCTGGTTTGAAGTGTCAGGGTTTTTTCCTATGAGCATTACGCCTGATGTTTCCCTGTCTAACCTGTGTATGCTATGCATTGTCTGATTATACTTTTCGCCGAAATAGACTGTGGCACAGTAGAATAGATGACTTCCTGTAGGGTGTGCGGCCATATAAGCAGGCTTAGAAATGACAACAATATTCTCATCTTCAAATAAGATCTCAGGATGTTCTTGTTTTTTTAGAAGTTCACCATTCCAGTATTCATCTTCTTGTGTCGTATTATGGACAGTGAAGGTGACCTCTTCCTTATAATGTAAAATAGTTGATGACCTATGTTTGCCCGGTCTGTCTTTTATGACTACATCTTTGGCCTTAATTCTTCTTTTGACTTCTTGTCTAGACCAGCTCTCTAGGTAGATTTGTAAGAATTGATCAAGCCGCATCCCTTCATGTGTTTCTTCGACATAATATGTCGCCTGATACATTTTTGTGGAAAATATTTTATTTAGAATGGCCATACACTTAATTATACTAATATTTTAAGAATGAAAACCTACTTTAGTGTTTCTTTCTTTTGTCTGCCTGGTGTTTACGGGATCTTCTTCTAGAAGAGTTTTTCTTTTTTACTGGTATAACTAAGTCTTGGTGAAATGGCTGATCACTAATTCTAGGAATTGTCTTTTTTATAAGTGATTCAATATTCCTAACTAAGGCAAGTTCTTTTGAGCTGCAAAGTGATATTGCATTACCGCTTTTGCCTGCTCGCGCCGTTCTTCCAATACGATGGACATAGTTCGTCGGATCTTCAGGGATATTGAAGTTTATTACATGGTCTATGTCGTTTACATCAATACCTCTAGAAGCAATTTCTGTTGCAACTAAAAACCTTACTCTACCTTCTGTAAAGTCTAGTAACGACTGCTCTCTTTGGACTTGAGTTATATTGCTATGAATCTGACGTGTTTCAATATTTATGCTATCTAAGAATTCTACTACATTTGCAACTGCATACTTGGCCTTGCAAAATATGATCGCCTTTTGAATATTGTTATTTTCAATAATATTTTTAAGTAAAAGTAATTTTTGCTCGTCATTCACAAAGTAGAGTGTTTGATTAATACTTTCTATAGTTGATGATTGTGGAGTCACTTCAATCTTCTGAGGTCTGTTCAAAATAGATTTTGCTAGAGTTTCAATTTCTTTAGGCATCGTTGCTGAAAATAGAATAGTTTGTTTTTCTTTATTGAGATAGTTATTTAATTTCTTTATATCCTGTAAGAATCCCATGTCGAGCATCATGTCAGCTTCGTCTAAAATAAAATGTTCTATACAATTTAGATCTAGGTACTTGTTTTCTATTAGGTCAATAAGACGTCCTGGTGTACCTACAACAAAGTCAATACCCTTTTCCAGAACTTCTATTTGATTATCTTTACTAACACCTCCTATGAGGTTTATAGATCTGATCTGACTATTCTTTGCGTAGTTAAGAATACTATCATTAATTTGGTTAGCTAATTCTCTTGTAGGTGCAACGATAAGGCACTTTGGTGTATTATTGATTTTGTCTTTGACGAGCAATCTTTCAATTATTGGTAAACTGAAGGCCGCTGTTTTTCCGGTACCTGTTTGAGCAATACCTATTAAATCGACACCTTTAGTGATTAAAGGAATACACTTTCTTTGTATAGGACTTGGTGTACTATAATTAAGATGGGTAAGATTGTTAAGAATCAATTCATTACTTATTAGATCTTTAAAACTCATTGAAGTAACTTACATCTTCAACTATTTCATCGTTTATTATCCAATGTGAAATAGGTCTTTTTTTCTTATCACTTTTGATGATAACTGAATACTTTTGTTTTATATCTTCAAGCTCACTATCTACGAGTGGGCATTTCATATTAAGCTCTTCTAGTGCTTGAGTATATTTTTTTACTGCTGTTTTTCTTGCAAATTTTGGACAGTTGATACTCTCATCAACTGAGGCGTCAATATAATTTCTAAAATCAATGCTCTTTTGTGGGTTAACCTTAAAAGTATTATTTTCACATAGTATATAAGGGCCGTAGTTGTATTTTGCTCCTAATATATCTGGGTTTTCCTGCAACATATGGTTCCAAAATCTCATTCCATTAAAATTTGCACTTAGGTCAGCAAATGAGAAAACTCCGGTTGCTAAAAACTGTCCACCTAAGATAAATTTTTCTCCGATTATTCCTGATTTTAGAACTTTCTTTAAATCTTTTTTCTTAAGGTAGTGTTTTTTGAAATACCTCTGTCCCATGCCAAACATATGTTCAAGCTTATCTATTCCTATTAACCGATCTCCGACTCTTATCAGAGGACTTAGAGGGAACTCTCTTTTATGGGCAGATCTCGACCCCAGTCGTAGTCCATCTAGTGGTTTCCACTTTCCGTAAATTGATTCCCTAAGAGGAGTAATCTTTCTATCAATCTCTTCGCCATGCAGAAGGTCTTTTACGAGCTTTCCTTTTGTGTGATTTGCAAAGTACTTTGTTAACTGTTCATATAGCTCTTTCTTTGCTTGTTCAGTATTACAGTTTTGTTCTACTTTTGATGTCGCACTTATCAATGCTTCGTTAGCAAACTTATTAATATAAGTTGAAGAGTCTATGAAAGACTCGTTTCTTCTTGTGAAAGAATCAACTTCAGCACCAAATGCCATTTGAATTGTTAAAGAAGTTACAATCAGAAATTTATTCATATTATTCTCTTATATTTCCCAGTATTCTGTCGAAGTAGACTGATACAGGTGAATCTGAATAGTTGTTAACATAGTCATAGCTCATTGTTCCGTAACCTGCATTTCCCCAATTCGTTCCCCAGCTATTTTTGAAATGGAAAATCTTTTTTACATCATCATATCCGGTTAAGACAATGGCGTGTCCATAGCACTGATAAGTTCCTGACTCGCATAGTTTATCCGTTTCTTCAGTATAAGTTACATGGGCATTGTCCCATTGTGGGGCATATACTTTAAGCGTTAAGACAACGGGTCTTCCTTTATCAATTCTTTGTTCAATTAATTGCGCTCTTGTTTTTCCAGGACTCCATAGACCAGTTATCCAATCATATTTTAGACCATCGACTTTTACTTTCTTAGAGCTATCCCACTCCAGAGGAGCTTGAGAAAAGCAATATGAAGGAGATGATGTATCGAAAGGATCTTCATTTTCACATGGGCGATTAGGTTCAAAATAGGATGTTTGATATGGTACATCGGCCTCTTTCATGAAGAAGTACTGTTTGGTAAAATTCATTGCTATGTCTGAGGTGCTTCCATACTCCTTATCACTATATTCATTGAAATATTCTTTTCCATAGTAAATTTGAAATTGCTCTGAAATATCATAGCTCTTGTTGAATTTCTGTTTGATAACGCCTTCAACTAGTGCTGTGACTGCAAAGTAAGCACATGTATTTCTATCTAGCTGGTTCTTAACCGGGCCTTGATATTGTTTTAAATCAACAGTTTTGGCACTCACTGACATTGCTGTAAGTAGTAGTAATAGCTTAATCATCTTATAGTCCTTTGCTATTTCTTACTTGCTGAATATGCCATCCACAAGCTCAGTGAAATTTATACCGGCCTGGGGAGTTCTCTCACTGTAAATATTACTTATTTTGATCAGTTTGACGCTTTGCGTGATATAACGTTGAGATTAATGGAGAAAATTATGAAGATAAATAAAGTGGCCTTTGGTCTGTTTGCGGTTGTTCTAAGTTTAAGTGCTAGCGCAAGCGTTTTGGATAATTTTGTTGAAAGATATATGACGAAAGTTTTTTCAAACGGTCATGGAGAAGGGCTTCCAAAAGTTGTTGGTTCTCTTCCAGAAGCTGTTGAGTATCGTAATAATTTTATAGAGCAAATGAATATTTCTAGAGTTGAAAATGATGGAATTATTTCGTTTGAAGGTAATAATCGTGGTCTTGGTTTGGTTAAAAAATCAAATGAAGATGAGCCTGCATTTGATTTAATTTTAAGTAAGAAGAACTATGACCAAGTTGTCTCTTGGAAAAATGGAAAGGCCTTTATAAAAGCACTTAAGTCTTACACTAAGGATTATGGTTGTATTCCTAAGATTGTTTCAACATCTCACGGGTGGAGAAGTTCTGGTCGTACTGGTGAGGGACATGGATTATCAGGGAAGTCAGGATTTAATGGAATTTATGTTGATTATAAGCATGGACCAGAAGGGATTGCGAAAAATGGCTCAAGGACAATTGAAGATGATGTAATCAAAGAAGTTCAAAAGGGTACTATTAAGTTTTGTTCAAGTTGTATAGCGCAATTTTATGCATGTAATGTCTCTGCCTACTTTGCAACTAACTTTACTAAAATGTCCGGGTGTCAAACCGTAGTCGCTACAGGACAAAATTCTCCATTCTTTCAACAAAGAGATGATGATGGTGGATACTCTAAAATTTATAATGGAGCTCATTACTGGAAGTCTGAATCTGGTACATGGGAAGAGAGACAGACTAATGAGATGGAAGCAAATGGTGAATTAAAAGGGACATGGTTTAGATCCACTCCTGTTAAGAATGAGCAGGGTGAAGTTATTGATATTATCAAAGAAAACCTTGGTAAAGTGTATATCTCTCTTTAAACTTAAGAAATGTTTAATTATTAGAGATTGATTAAATTTTTCATCAGAATTCCGATTAGTTTAAAAATAATTGGAGTATAAATGTTAAAATTAATTTTGTTGGTTAGTTCTGTTAGTTTGTTTAGTTTAAGTGCTAAAGAGTACTCAAAATTTTCTGATACTGAAAATTGTAATTCTGCTAATGGGAAAATTGCCGCTGCTAAGCATGCTGTAGAGCTATCTTGTGAGTGGATTGAAAAGTTAGGCTCTAGAAGTATTAGCGATCCTTTGGGGGCCTTTTCTAAGATTAATGAATCAAGGCACTGTGTAAATAATTATGTTTGGGTACAAGACTATATGCCTGGGCTTAATCGAACAAATTATAAGAATCACTTTGTTATGCTTATGCATCCAAATAATCCACGACTACAAAAACAAAGAGACCTTGCCCATAAGAGCTTTGGTGGACATAAAATTTTCGAAAAATTTAACAAGTCTGCTACTATTAAACCTGAGGGGTGTTGGGTTCCTTATCTTTGGGAACATAAGGGGTATTTTGAAAGGGGAGAGAAGGTTTCTTTTATTAAAAGGTGTTTTGACCCAACATTAAAAAAGAATGTAGTCGTTGGCGCTGGAGTTTACATGTCTCATGGAATGTTTGAACCTAAAGACTTGTGTGCGCCTGAGAAAAATCCATATTGAATTATATAAATGACCATGCAAGTATGTGACTAATCTTATTAGAGGTTTCCATCTTAATAATTCTTAGATCTGTAATACTTGTTTTAGTTAATATCTCTTTAAGAAGTATAAGGTTTTCTTTACTTGAGACCAATGTTGTAAACCATCGACAATTTCTTTGTAGTGAAGTGCTCTGTTCTATCATAAGTTTAATGAAACTTAGTTCCCCACCTTCACACCAAAGTTCATTTTCATATCCACCAAATGTTCTTAGGTTGTTGTGATTTATATTACCACCACTTTTCTTACTCAAATTATTCTTCTTCTTATTTGATTTCTCGTCAGCTTCTTCAAGCGAACTATAGAAGGGTGGATTACACATTGTCGCTTCAAAGAATTCATCACTTTTAATAATACTCTTGAATATATCATCTTTAGATTTCTGAAACCTAAGACCTATGAACTTTTTCAAATGTCCATTTTCTCGAATAACTTTCTTACATGAATTTATCGCGTTGGAGCTGATATCGGTTGCAACAAACTTCCATCCATAAATTGCATGACCTAGGATAGGGTAGATGCAGCCTGCACCTGTACCTATATCTAGAACTTTAATTACTTTCTTAGAGGAGTTATCAGTACTCTTGTTCTCTTCTATAAGATCATTGAGATAATGAATATAATTTGCTCTACCTGGTATGGCAGGACATAGATGACCATCCGGCAATTCCCAACTTGTTAGTCCATAGTACTTGAGTAAAAGTGCCTTATTTAGCTCTATAAGGGCCTTAGGATTATCGAAATCAATAGTAGAGTTAGAGTTGTTGCCAATCTTTATGTACTTTTCTAATCCGCTAGAGACCTTTGCCAGTTCCGCTAGATTGTACTTTGTGTTGTGTATATTATTTGGATGTAATTTCTTAAGGTTTTGCATAACGTTAATTAGCACCTATTATGGCAATAGTCTCTATCTTTAAGGAGAATATAAAATATTTATTTACTCCTGAGCATTTACTCCTTACACTTAGTTGATGAAGGTTTTTTCTTTAGTTATATTCATTCTCTTGAGTTCTTCGAGTTTTGTGCAGGCAAAACTATTTGATAAGGTTCTTAAAGTCTGCGCCGAAGATGCTGGGTGGCCTCCATTTAGTATTCCTTCACGCTCTAACACTAAGATGTTTTCAGGCTATAACTTGGATGTCCTGACTCATATTTTCTCTAAGCATGACATAGGCTTTGAAATTGTTATAAGGCCTTGGAAGAGGTGTCTTCACGATGGGATTAGTAAAGATATTACCATTGTTCTTGATGCGGCCAAGAACGAACAAAGGCAAAGAGACTATGTGATGACTAATCCAATCTACTCTTTGACTCCTGTGTATTTCTACCTCGACAAATTAGAGGCCAACTTCTCTAAGATTGAAACAAGTAAAGAGTTAAAAAAACTAGATCTTATATGTGGTCAAAAGGGTTATACGTTCAATAATTTCGGTCTTGATAATGATGATGTAACCATGATCTCTAAAGGAATTCATGAAATTTTAGATTTAGTTGTAAAGAAGCGTTGTAGTGTTGGTCTTGCCAGAAAAGAAGTCCTCTTGACTCAGCTTGTCGACTTTAAGGATTCCGAGCAAATTGCAATCAAGAAGCTTGCTGGTATTGAGACTGAAAAATTCTATTGGTTAATTAATAAGAACTTCAAGTACGCCGACAAACTTAAGAGTATTATCGACTCGGAAGTTAAAATTTTGGAACATAGCGGTAAGTCACAACAGTTTTTAAATAAATACTTTTCTAAGTAGTCCTAGAGTCCCTATATAAGTGGTCATTATCACTGTTCTAAGTTGTCAATTTGTCTCCTTCATGATTTATATGATTTTGAATCACAAAGAGGCTTTCGTTGAAAAATCTATACTTATTTATATCTCTACTTGTTAGTTTTAATTCAGTAGCAAGTGTCGTTCAAATTCTTCATACTAATGATCTTCACTCATATTATGACAATACAATAATTGACCCTAGTCGTGGTAGTTATGCTGCTCTTAAGGCCAAGATGGATGAGTTAGAAGTAGAGGCCACAACACAAGGAATACCCACTCTAAGATTCGACGCAGGAGACTTTCTTGAAGGTAATCTCTACTATATGGCCGACAAAGGTAAGCGTAGTTTTAAAATAATGGAAGAGATGGGTTTTGATGCTGTTGCCATTGGTAACCATGATTGGCTCATGGGTGGAAAAGAGCTTAATAAGTTACTTAAAGAACAACCTCCAATTTTTGAATATCTTGGTGCAAACTTTAAACCTAAGGGGCTTCTTCACTCTGCTATTCGAAAGAATGTTAAGCCGTACACGACCTTCTATATCGATGACATAAAACTTGGTGTAATGGGTCTAACTACTAATGAACTATTTTATAAGTGGAGATTTTCAGGCGGTGATATCGATAAACCATCCAAAGTAGGTCATGAAGTCTCCAAGAAAATGAAAGAAAGCTTAGGACATGATTATGTCATTGCTCTAACCCATGTTGGTGTCAATGGCGATAAGAAGATCATTAAAAATGCCGCCAATATTGATTTACTCATTGGAGGTCATTCTCATACGGCCATTATGAAGCCTGTGATGCAAAAAGATCTCAATGGTGTTGAAAGGCCTATCGTTCAAACTGGGGCCCATGCTAGGTTTCTTGGTAAACTTATATTACGACTTGAAAAAGGCAGACCATTACAAATCTTAGATTACGATCTTATCCCTATTTATTCTGCTGATCAGCATGACGAAAAAATTGATCAGTTCGTGCAAGATAGCCGTCAAACATTGAATGATCTCTATAGCGAAGAGTTCTTACAAGAAGTAGTAGGAGAGTCTCAGCTTAAGTTGCGCAATAGTGTAAATGTCTTAACTCCTTGGACTAAATTAATTACTGATGCGATTAAAGATAGTGTTGGAGCAGATATAAGTTTTCATTCTCCTGGCTTTGGAGGAGCGAGTCTACCAGACGGTCCAATTACTAGAGAGATGATATTTAATACTTATCCTCGAGTCTTTGATCTTAACGATAAGTATGGATGGTATGTTTATAAGGTAGATGTACATGGTGTTGTTTTAAAGTCATTGATAAGATTCTTCCTTAAGGGACAGTTTCCAGTAACTTTCTCTGGAGTGAATTTCGACCTAATTGATGATGAAAATGAAATTATTGATATAAATACTTCAATTGTTGATAGAGATATATCTGATGACCCTGATCACCCTCTTGGAATTCTAGGAAAATTCCTAGGTATTGAGAAAGACTTTGATGTGGTAAATATTAGAGTTAATGGAGAAAAAATCAGACCTTATAGAAAGTATCGAGTTGCTATGCCTGAAGGAATTGTCGTTGGTGGGCTAGGGATTTCCGGTTCAGTAAGACAATTGTTAAGAAATATTTCTAAGTCTGATGTAACTGTTTGGGATGCTATTTCAAATAAGGTAAAAGAAGTCGGTGTGATCACTAGAGAATATGGTAAGAGTAGGGATTCTTTTAGAACATCTATTCTACAGCCTAGGCCTAAACCAGTTAGAGTTGAAATTCCTTACAGAATTGATCAGTTCTAATCAAGTTCAGGAAAGTTTGCCTCGGGGTAGGCTTTCTTGGCCTCATCAATTAACTCGATAATAGTGTCCTTCTTAACATTACCCTTTACAAGTTTCTCAATCATAATATTGTAAATCTCAATTGTATTTACTCCGCTTTTTAAAAGTGCTCTTCCTTTTTCCAAGGTCTGTGGGGTTAGGGACTCTTTAGCAAAGATTTCAAATTTTAAGACCTCTAGTTGTGTCTCGTCTGTATTATCGTTGGTATAGTCAGAGATGATCTTTTGAGCACTTTCTTTGTCTCCAATCTGATGAAGACTATGGACAAGATTCTTTAAAATTTCAATTTTTCCATTTGAGAGTTTTGCTGATTTTACAATGGCCTTCTTTCCTTCATCAATCCTATTAGTTTTAACCATAAAGCGACCACAAATAGCTAGTCCTGCCGAAATAAATTGCCTGATTTTGGAAGATTGAGTTTTTACTTTTGAAAATACTTTCGAGTAATTCCATATATCCTCATACTTCTCATTTTGAATACTGAGCTTGGTTAGATCAGGTATCTGTTCAGGATTTAGAGTATAGTTCTCTAGTAGAAGGGATGAGATATCATATTGATCTTTAAATCGACTCTGTTTCTTATATAATTTTGCAAGCTCTTTTAGAGTTTTATAATGCTTATAATTAAGCTCTAAATTCTCGGATAGAATCTTCTCTCCTTCTGCCTCGTTTGAGCTTTCTATATAGAGTTTAGCAATATAGTAGTTTGATAAAACAGGAGTTTTATTCATATCGCTAGCAACTTTTAGTTGTTCTATAGCACTATTTATATCACCTTCTACTGCCTTGGCCTTGGCCTCTTCAACCATTCTTATATAAGGGTTTGGGCTATATTTCTTCGCAAGACTTCCACCAATGAGTTTATTAATTGCTGTTCCTGTAAAAGGTAGTGTTAGGACACCATCTGCTTCAGTATCGAGAACGATGCATGAGATTGATGGAGAGTTATCATTACTGATCAAGAAAAATCCACAGTTTAATCTGTTGGGAATTGTTTTGACATGAAAGTCTAGTAGATCTATTCCTTTATCATTGTCGATAATATCTCTAATAAATATAATTTCAGGTTTTTGAAGATCGATTAATTCTTTGGCCTCAATATATGTTTCTGGAATAAAGAATTTATCCTTATTTACACCAAAGTTTATAAGAGTTTTCTTAATGGTTGTTCTGTTCATGGCGACAGGCTCTAGAATTAGTGCTGTTTTAGAACTAAACCAGTCTACTATATGTTTATTCTTCTTATTTGATTTATCAAAACTCATCTTGTTCCTCTTGATAGATCAATTGCATAACTCTTTCTTGGGCCTTGTCATATTTTTCACAGACTTTCTTCCAAAGAAATTTATCGTACTGAGTTAGCTCTATACTAGCATATTGATATTCATCATCTGCTTCTAGTGCTGATACTTTTCCTATGAATTCAATTGCGCTCTTGTAGTTCTTACTACTGATTTTTGAGAGATCTTCTTTTGAAATAGGATTTTCATATATATATAGTGTGACGTTATGGTTTTCTCCAAGTGAGCGTAGAGGGAGCGTAATATTAATAAATTCCTCGTCAATTGAGTCTATATTTATTTTTTCTAATTCATGAATTGATGTACCACTTGTATCATTTTTTAATAGAAGACTATGCTTTGTAAGTTCAAAGTCTTCGAGCTTAATTAATTTACTAAGAAGTTTTATCATTTTAATCCTTTTTATAATTATCGGTTAAAATGATAAGAAATATGTGTAACTGAGTATAATTGAAGAAAAATTAAGGTATGCCACGATTATGTGACATACCTTAAGAACTTATAAAGATTCGTGAGCTGCTAATATTTTCTTTGTTACTTCACTTGGTTTCATAGCAGTTAAAACACCTGGCTCTACAATATTCTTAGGTAGAGTAGGAAATGCTGTAATGACCTCGTTTAAAGTAAGATTCTTATTTGCATCGACTTCATCCACTTTTCTCACAGGTGTAAAGTGAGGTGTTGTCGTTAGTACTGAAGGATGTTCATTAACAATATGATTGATTTCTCTTAGAACTTCTACAAAGTCATCTAGCTCTTTCTTTGTAAATGATTCTGTAGGCTCTATCATAAGTCCATAGACTTCAGGGAAAGCAACTGTTGGAGCATGTAGACCAAAATCCAAAAATAACTTTCCAATTTTTGCAACGGCCTGGGCCTTTGGAGTTCCAGCTGATGCTATCTTTGCAAATTCATCGTTTGAGAAAGTAAGAATAAATTCGTGCATTCTAGGTGCACTTGTACTGGCCTGTGGAAGAGATGGGAATAGCTTATTTAGTTTACTGTAGAGGTACTTCGAGCTAAGAACTGCAACAGCGGACATTTTTCTTACACCTTCACCACCTAGTGCTCTAATATATGTGTAGCAACGGATTTTATGTGCAAAGTTTCCATGATGTCTATGAAAGCTACCGATTGTTTTTTCAGTTCTATAGTTATGATACTTTCCATCTACTAATTTTACTTGTCCGCCAGGAATATAGTCTAAAAGTTTTTCACTTACTCCTACGATTGCATCTCCTGGACCACCACCTCCGTGAGGAATAGTCCATGTTTTGTGTAGATTGTTGTGGACGGCATCGACTCCCATTTTATTAAGATCAACCCAACCCGCAATTGCATTCATATTTGCACCATCCATATAGACTAGTCCGTCTACGGAATGAATAAGATCTGACATTTCTTTGAATCTTGTTTCAAATATTCCCGCTGTATTTGGATTAGTGACCATGATTCCAGCGATACGTGTATTGTATTTTTCAACCATCTCTTTTAGTTGATCAAAATCCATCTCACCACTTTCTTTGGCCTCAATTGTTACGATTCCGTATTGAATTCCTTCTTTTTTTAGAGTCTCAAAACCTGCCATAGTTGCAGTTGCTGGATTCGTTCCGTGAGCACTTCTTGGGATAAGAATGATATTCTTCGTATCTCCATTTCCATTATCTCTGTGATAGGCCTGAAACATTTTAAGTCCAACAAGTTCACCTTGTGCGCCTGCAACTGGCTGAGTCACTACGCCTGGAAGTCCTGTAATCTCCTTAAACATTTCCTGTGTTTGATAGAGAATTTCAAGATTTGCCTGGCAGTCTTCATCAGGGGCCTGAGGGTGTGTGTCTGTAAATCCTTTTAACGATGCTGCGTAATCATTTATGTATGGGTTGTACTTCATAGTACATGAACCGAGAGGGTAGATATTGTCATCAGGAGAGACGTTCATCTCACCTAGAGTATCGTAGAATTTTTTAATATCATCTTCATCAAAATCAGGAAGACCTACTTTTTGAGAACGTAATAGTGTCTGAGGAATTTCAGGAATATCAACTTCAATATCACTAGAAGTTAAAACAGAGCTTAAGAATGTAAAGAGCTCTTCAAGGTCTTTGTCTCCATGAATATCGGAGAAGCTCATTTTTAGGATATTGTTGTTGCTGTGACGTCCATTAAGAGAAACGCCAAGGTGAATTCCTTTATCAGATGCTTGCTTTATAAGTTGCTCAAGATCCCCACTGTATTGTAGCGCAATTTCATTAAAAAATGGCGTAGATTCAAAGGCCGCAGTGAACTGTTCATATTTACATATTTCTACATAGGCCTGAAGTGCTAGGTCACGACCTGACATTGCTGCCTCAGTCATTCCTTTTTCACCACGTCCAAGTATTCCCGCACCAGCGGCTGTAGAGAGGAATGACTGGTTAGAACAAATATTACTTGTGGCCTTCTCTCTTCTGATATGTTGCTCACGAGTTGAAAGCACCATTGCTAAGGCAGTATTTCCAGATTGATCTTTTCCTTTTCCAATATATCTACCAGCACTAGAGCGAATAGCTAGTTTATTAGATTCATTATATCTAATACCAAAGATTCCAAGTCCTGGCCCACCATAGTTAGGACCTATGGCCAAGTGTTGTCCTTCACCAACTATCATGTCAGCACCTTGTTGTTTACTTCCGTAGAGACTTGGTTGAATCAAACAGTCAGATGCGAGTAGCATAGGATCAATTATAGCGATGGATTGTATACCTGCTTCGCTACAGAGATCAGTAAGAGCATGCACATCTTCTAGTAGGCCGAATTGGTTAACTTGGCAGAATGCGAAGCCTGCAAGACCCTCTTTATTCTCTTCTATTATCTTCTTTGCTGTTTCTATATTCGTGATGCCAGTTTCTTGGTCTAGTGGAATTGTTACTAGCTCAAGAGCTGTTTCTCTAGCTAATGTTTTTAGAACTTCCATATCTCCCGGGTAAATACCTTCAGAGATAATGACTTTAGAGGATTTCTTTACTATTCTCTGGGCCGTATTACATGCTTCGAATAAACAAGTCGATCTATCGTAGAATGAAGCATTAATCGCTTCAAAACCTGTTAGCATACTTAGAGTGCTAGAGTACATCCAAAGAGTCCACAATGTTCCTTGCGACCTTTCTGGCTGGTAAGGTGTATAGGCAGTAGTTAGTCCTCGTATGTCACATACATATGGGACAACGCTTGGAACCTTGTACTGCTGTAGACCATCACCGATAAAACTAGTTTTAAGATTATTTTTATTTGAAAGTTTTTCTACATGATCAATAAGGTCATCATATTCTAATGCTGGAGCAATTTTAGGTGCTTCATCCATAAGAACTTCACTTGGTATATGGGAATAGAGTTCTTTAAAGTCTTTAACTCCAATTTCTTCCATCATTTCTTGTAGCTCAGCATCAGTTGCACTTATGTAGTATTTTGTTAATTCCCTTTCAAGCTTTGTAGGGTCATATGGTAGGTTTGTTCTCTTGTTCATGAACGATATCCTTTTCTTTTGTGTGTATTTTTTCGAATCTATTAATACCATGTTATTATTGGCTTTATCTATAGAAAATCGCTGATATAATGCAAGAATGGAAGACTTATTTATATATTCAGAGACACAAATTGAACCAGAGGAATTATCTCCTCTTAGAACATACTTTGACATAGAGCAAAGTAGCCAAAATTGTGTCGAAGGGCTTCTTTATCGAGATAATGAACTCTATTATCGCTCTAAAGAAAGAGGTGATATTCAATTTAATCTAAATGAATTATGGGCCTCTCATCAAAATAAAAAATATTCAATTAATCGTGAGCCTCTTGCAAAATCTCTTGGGATTAAAGGACAAGGGATGACTCATGTATGGGATCTAACTTGTGGATCTGCTAAAGATTCGATCTTGATTTTGAAGTTTGGAGCTCGAGTCACCGCCTTTGAGAGAAATCCAAGTGTGGCGGCTCTATTACTAAGTGCAAGAGAGAAATTTAATAGCAATTCATTTCAAATAAATTTCGGAAGCGCACTAGATTATGCAGAGCTATTGAAGAATGATCCTCCAGATGTTCTCTATTACGATCCAATGTATCCGGAAGAGGGTAAGAAAAAAAGCGCACTTCCTAGAAAAGAGATGCAGGTCTTTCGAGAATTGGTAGGTAACGACCTTGATGAAGAGGAAGTGTTTAAGTGGGCAAAAGGCAGTGGAGTTAAAAGACTTGTTGTGAAAAGGGGAGTTAAGTCCCCAACTTTAACTGCGCGCCCTTCTTCTAAATATATCGGAAAGAGCGCTCGTTATGATCTCTATATATTTTAAGCGGCCATGGCCTGCTTATAGTGTTTCTTTGTGGCCTTAGAAATAATCTTAATAATTTTTGTCATATGAAGTTGTTCCCAAATAGTCTCATACTCAAACATTAGACCTACACCCTTGGCCTCTTCAAAGGAGTGAAGACTTACAATCTTCGCTCTAAGGGATATATGCTCATCAAGAAAGGATAAATTAACAGTTATTCTGTCACCTTGTTTGAAGTTCTTGTGGTCTACTTGCATAAATGCACCTGACAATGAAATATTGAGAATCTCGGCATCTTGCAGTGAGTTGTTATTAGAAGAGCTAAATGAGCAAGGAATTCGTAGAGTGTATCTTTCTCTGTGTTCCCACCATCGCATATCCTTATCAAAGAATGGTTTTCTTATTTCTGGTAATAAGAAATAGAGGATCATGCCAATATTACAGCTCAATATTGCAAGACTAGGCCATTGAGGAGTGTTACTAACATATGGCCAAGTAAATGATTCATAATTTAGATGAGTGAATACAGAATAAACTTGAACGCCAACAAATACCGGGTAACTCCATTTCTTAACACCAAATAATGCCAAACCACCAATTGGAAATAGAAACCAGAACTCAAATATTTGCCTAATACCATTCATTTGGAAAATATTATTGAGTATTAATGAAAACGAGAAACCTGTGTTTGCTTTAAAGTACAAAACTTTAAATATCGGCTCAGCAATATGTAGTAATCCAAGGATTATAAATAACAGAGGCCTATTTTTCATATCTCTACCTTTTCTATTGTTTTGTTGATTATAGCAGGTTGTGGAATAAGCAAAAATTTAAGAAAAATTCAAATTTGTTCAACCAAAAAATAGCTATTTAGACCCTTACTGCCATGGCCATAAGGCACCTTTTTCTTGTAGAATACCTAAAAAATACACAAGAGAGTTATCAATGTTAGTGGTCGTTTCACCAGCTAAGAAGTTAGATTTTGAATCAGAAATCCCAAGTTTTAAAACCAGTGAGCCTAAGTTTTTAGACAAGTCCTCTGTTCTTATAAAAAGCTTGAGAAAAACGCCTGCTGATGAAATATCTAAGCTAATGAAACTCTCTGATGCTCTTACAAAGTTAAATGTTGATAGGTATAAATCTTTTAGTACTCCATTTAATGACGAAAATGCACGGGCCGCAATCTACGCTTTTATGGGTGATACTTATGTAGGGCTTGATGCGAGAAGTTTAAAGAAATCTGATGTAAAATACGCTCAAAAACACTTGCGAATTCTTTCAGGTCTCTATGGCCTACTTGGTCCTTTGGACTTGATTCAGCCCTATCGACTTGAGATGGGAACTCGTTTTGCTTGTGCTGGATCAAAGAACCTTTATGAGTTTTGGAAAAGTGATCTAACTAAGGAGCTTAATAAGGACTTGAAAGGTAGCGAATATCTAGTTAACTGTGCTTCAAATGAGTACTCGAGTGCAATTGATTTTTCAAAGTTGGAGGCGAATGTGATCACGCCTGTTTTTAAAGAAAAGAAGAATGACGCTTATAAGGTTGTAGGACTATTCGCAAAAAGGGCCAGAGGAATGATGGCCAGATATATTGTTGAAAATAAGATTACTAAACTTAATGAGCTTAAGAAATTCTCTCAAGATGGTTACACTTTTAGAAGTGATCTTTCTAAGGAAAATGAATTAGTTTTTACTAGAGGATAGCCTATTGCCAGGGATGGGTCCCATATCCCATGTAAGGTGCTACGAAATGGGCCGTAATAGTTAAGAGTATTATAATAAGTGTACTTGGAATAATGAAAGTGAGATTCTCGCTAAACCCTAGCTTTTCTAATAGTTTTGTTAGATAGAGCTGAATAAAAATTGAAATAATGATTAGAAGTACAAATATGATAAATCCAAATACCAGTGTATAGACCATACCTTTGTCAGAATTAGTTTCTTTTACAATATTGCTAGTAACTCTTTTTTTAGAATCAATCGGGGTGACTATTTTATCAATTTTCTGACTTTCGATATCTGCAAGCAATTCACCTTTGTTTTGTTTAATATCTTTTGTGGGAAGGTAGAATCTCGAAAAGGCAGGCCTAACACCTTCTTCAAAGGCCTCTATCTTTAATAGAATTTTAACTTTACTCGATAGTAGAGTTGAACCATCATCAAGTTTCTTATTCCACAATAACTCGAAATCTGTTCTATCAATTTCGGTAGTCGCTTCGAGAAAAAGGGTTTTCTTATTCTTGTCCCATGGATCAGTTTTGATACCTTTTAAGTCAATACTCAGAGTCACTAATTTTTGGATATCTTTAATTTTAAGGTAACCATCTAATTTAGTGCTTAGTCCCTCTTTATATATGGCCTTGTCTGATCTAAAAAGCATAAACGGAAATTTAGAAGAATCAAAGAATTCACTTTTTACAAGATGGTTGTCGCGCTTCTTGTTGGTCGTATCAATTGAGGATGTATCTATTTTAACATCTACATCACTTAATTTCTTAGTTGCTTCATCATACTTAAAACTTCCTTCATATTTAAGAAAGCTCCCATCAACCTCTGATACACCCATATATCCAATTGAAAAGCCAATCTTAGAGTGTTGCCAATTAATGTGCCAAACTGAAGCTTGTAAATTGAATGAGATGAGAAATAGAGATATTAGGTAGATTGATTTCATAGGCCCAGTATAGATTAAATCTCTAGACTGGGCCAATAGACTATTTACTTTTTTTAGTAACTTTTTTCTTAGCAGCAGGAGCTTTCTTTGTAACTTTCTTTTTTGCCGCAGGGGCTTTCTTTGTCACTTTCTTCTTTGCCGCTGGCGCTTTCTTTGTCACTTTCTTCTTTGCTGCTGGAGCCTTCTTTGTCACTTTTTTCTTTGCTGCTGGAGCCTTTTTAGTGACCTTCTTCTTCGCTGCAGGGGCTTTCTTAGTAACCTTTTTCTTGGCCTTAGCTCCTTTGGCTTCATTTACAGCATCTTCAACTGCTTCTTCAACTTGCTTAACAATTTTAGTAACTTTCTTTTTCGTCGATTTAACAACTTTGTCGACTTTCTTTTCAATTTTCTTTTCTAAATTCTTGGCCTTTTTAATCACTGGTGCTTTCTTGATATTGTCACCGGCCTGCTCTTTTAAAGTTTTGAGCTCATTAACTAATTGTCCGTAGAAGCCTAGAATGATTTTCTTTTGAATATTAATTTTGTCGTATCTAGACTTAAAGGTCTTTGTTAGCTCATTATGGCGCTCTTCGTTATAAGTCTTTATCTGTTCAAGAATTCCTTCGCACTTTGCTCTAAAGTCATTCTTAGTTGATTTAGTTTTCTTAGATAATTCATCTTTTTTCTTCTGTAAAAATGCTGGAATGCTCATAGGCCCTCTTTTTGTATTTATAACTAATACAATTATAATCTATTTTTTTTAAAGTTTCCTCATTTAAGTTCTAAATAAAACAAATATTAGGAAATTTATTAACTTGTTGATAATTATGCAATTTTTCATGACATATCAAGCTTATATGTTATAAGATTTCCCTCAAAAATGTTTAATTTCAGAGGAATAAATATGAAAAAATACCACGTTTATGGAATAGGGAATGCTCTTGTCGATATGGAGTTTGAAGTAACTGATTCTTTCTTAACAAAAATGAATGTTGAAAAAGGTCTTATGACTCTTGTTGATCAAAATAGACAATCTGAACTCTTAGAACATCTTACGGGAATTCAACATAAGAGAAATTGTGGAGGATCTGCTGCTAATACAATTATTGCTGTTTCTCAATTTGGTGGTAAGTCTTTTTACTCTTGTAAAGTTGCAAACGATGAAGTGGGAGAGTTTTATTATAAGGACATTATTGCTAACGGCGTAACAACGAATATGGGAGAAAATAGAGAAGATGGTATCACTGGGAAGTGCATGGTTCTTATTACTCCAGATGCTGAAAGAACGATGAACTCTTTTTTAGGTATCACAG
Source organism: Halobacteriovorax sp. HLS (assembly GCF_004006665.1). Classification (NCBI taxonomy): domain Bacteria; kingdom Pseudomonadati; phylum Bdellovibrionota; class Bacteriovoracia; order Bacteriovoracales; family Halobacteriovoraceae; genus Halobacteriovorax; species Halobacteriovorax sp. HLS. The sequence continues at coordinate 530,400 of NZ_QOCL01000003.1, read as the reverse complement.
AAACTTTTTCAGAAAATGAGTTAGTAGAATCTGAATTACTAGACTCAGAATACTTATATATGGAAGGCTATCTTGTAACATCTCCAACTGGTAAAGCAGCTGCAATTAAGGCAAGAGAAATAGCGCAAGCTAACGGAATTAAAACTGCATTAACATTTTCAGATCCTGGAGTTGTTAGTTTCTTCAAAGAAGGTTTTGTAGAGATGATTGGAGATAAGAAGCTGGATATTCTTTTTTGTAACGAAGAAGAAGCAATGAAGTTTACTGAGACAGAAGATGTTGACTCGGCCTGTGCTAAACTCAAAAGTGTTGCAAAGACATTTGCTATCACTTGTGGAGCAAAAGGTGCGATTGTCTATGATGGTGAAAGAGAAATTGAAGTCGTAACAAATAAAGTTTCTGCTGTTGATACAAATGGTGCTGGAGATCTCTTTGCAGGAGCTTTCTTGTATGGAATTACTCATGGACTAAGTTACGGGGAAGCTGGGCGTGTTGCTTGTAGTGCTTCAAGTAAATTAGTAACGCAGTTTGGAGCTAGGCTAGAACAATCACAAGTTGATGAATTAAAAGCACAAGAACTTAAGTAGTTCGGAGAAATAAGTAATGGAAAGATTATTAATAAAGAAAATCTTAAAAGAAGAAATTGTTGATCAGACAGTTCTTATAAAGGGGTGGATTCGCTCTATCCGTAAATCAAAGAAGTTTTCATTTGTTGTTTTAAATGATGGAACTTCGCAAGGCAGTCTACAGATTGTCGTTGACGCTGAACTTGAAAACTACGAAGAAGTTTCTACACTCTTAATTGGTTCATCAGTGGCAATTACAGGCCTACTCGTTCCTTCTGGTGGAAAGGGTCAAAAAGTAGAAATGCAGGCCAAGTCTGTCGAAATTATTGGTAAGACTGATGAGAGTTACCCGCTACAGAAAAAGGCGACCTCACTCGAGTTCTTAAGAGAGAATGCTCATTTAAGAATGAGAACAAATGCTTTTGGAGCTATTTTTAGAGTTAGGCATGAGTTGGCCATGGCCACTCACAAGTTCTTTTCTGACAAAGGATTCTATTATCTAAACTCACCAATTATATCTGCTGTTGATGGAGAGGGTGCTGGCGAGATGTTTAGAGTCTCAACTCTGGATTCAAAAAATCCCGCTCTAAATGACAAAGGTGAAGTAGATTTTACTCAAGATTACTTTGGTAAAGAAGTTTCTCTTTGTGTTACAGGACAATTAGAGGGTGAGTGCTTTGCTTCAGGTATGGGAGCCATTTATACATTTGGGCCAACTTTTAGAGCAGAGAACTCAAATACTCCAAGGCACTTATCTGAGTTTTGGATGATTGAGCCAGAAGTTGCTTTTGCAGATTTAGACGATATTGCAGATCTAGCAAGTGAGTATGTTCAGTATTTAATCGCTCATGCTCTTGAGCACTGTAAAGATGAACTAGATTTTCTTGTCACTCGTCATGGGGCTGATATTGATGCCACTCATCTTGATATGCTAGCTCATGTTAGAGATACAAAGTTTGTGAAAATTACTTATACTGAGGCGATTGAAATACTTAGCAATAGTAAACAAAAATTTGAATTCCCTACAGTATGGGGAAAAGAACTACAGACTGAACATGAGAGATTTCTTTCTGAGAAGCATTTTAAAGCACCTGTTATTGTGACTGATTATCCGGCCGACTGTAAGGCCTTCTATATGAAGCAAAATGAAGACGGTAAAACAGTTAGAGCAATGGATGTTCTTGTTCCAGGTGTAGGTGAAATTATCGGAGGCTCCCAAAGAGAGGAAGATTATGACAAGCTTATTGCAAAAATGGATGCTGATGGAATGGAAAAAGAGGGGTACTGGTGGTACACCGATCTAAGAAAGTATGGATCTGTTCCTCACGCAGGATTTGGTCTTGGTTTCGAAAGAGCTATAATGTATATCACTGGTATGTCTAATATTCGTGATGTTATTCCATTCCCAAGAAATCCAAAGTCATGTGACTTTTAAATAGATTCGGGTCAGTTGAATATAATATCTATTTTCGACTGACCATCGTTTGATTTGTTTAGCCGTATATTTGCAGCTATACGATCAGTCAGTTCCTTAATGTGTGAAATAATACCAATTTGCTTCCCTCTAGATCTAACGGCCATTAGAGCATTAAATGCATCTTCAATACTGTCCTTATCTAGACTTCCAAAACCTTCATCGATGAAGAAACAGTCAATATCAACTTGGCCTCGAGTCATTTCTGCTAGTGAAAGGGCCATTGCTAATGAGACAAGGAAAGTTTCTCCGCCAGATAGTGTAGAGACTTTTCTCTCTAGAGCACCATTCCAGCTGTCTATTATAAAGAACTCATGACCGTGAGTGCTCTCTTTTTGCGTTAATTTATAGCGTCCTTCACAAATAGAGTTTAGTTCTGAATTTGTCGCTAAAATAAGTTGTTTTTCTATAAAACCTAAAACAAAATTTCTGAACTCGTCCTTATTCTTTCCAAGTACATCTACTAGATTAGTAAATCTCATTTGATTTTCTAGCTTGGCCTTTAGTTCTAATTTGAAGTGTTCTTGCTCAGAAGATTTTTGTTCGTATAATTTAATCTTTTCTGTATAGACGGCCAGTTGTTGAGCTAATTCATTTAGCTTATTTTTAAGTTGTTCCTTTTCTTGTTGGATTAAAGTTTCATTTGCTCTTTTAATTGCTTCAATTGATTGAAAATCATCAAGATAAGTCTTGAGTTGTAGTGATTTGCTAATGAATATATTTGTCTCATGATTTAATGAGTCATAATTTGATGCTACTTTAAACACTTTTTGTAATTGTCCCATTAATGACATTAGTGAATTTTCAATGGCCTTAAATTGATCTGTTATAGATTCACGAACCGTTAATAGGCGAGTATAGTTTGTCTCTTTTTCTGCTGACAATTTTGTGATTTGTTTAAGCTCTTCGTTCATAGCTTCACGTTGTTTTTCTAGCTCAGATGTCAGCCTCGATAGATCTTCACCATTAGTTATTTGCTCAATTTGTATAACGAGTTCGTTAGACTCATTTTTCTGGACAACAAGTCCCGTGTTGCCATCTTTGATTGATAACTCTAGTTCAACAGCTTGTTTTTGAATTTGTGAGATGAGGTCTAAGTTGTGTTTTATTTGACGATCAAGCTCCAGATGTTCTTTGGCCTGAATAATCATTTGTTTTAATAGGGCCGATTCATTCTCGCAGAGGGCAAAGTTACATAACTGTTCGATACTTGCTTTCTTTTGTGAGATTTGTTCTCTATTTTCTTGTACAAGTTTTAAAAGTTTTTCATGCTGATCTTTTTTGGATTTAAAAGTTTCTCGCAAGTTTTTAATAAGTTGTTCTTTTAAATCAATTTCTTTACTAATTTCCTGAAATTTCTCAAGGCCTTTTTGAAGTACTTTTCTATTTTGAGCTAAATTTTCTAATTCGATATTAAGCTCTTCTTCTAAGTTAAGATTTTCCCTTAAGACAATAATCTTAGTATTATTTGCGTCAACTTCATTACTTTCGTTTAGTGATTGTATTTTTAGGCCTTGAACTTTAGAAGAGAGTTGTGTTCTTTTAGAATTTAATTTTTCAATATCTTCTTTTGTGATCTTATTTTTAGAGCGATTGATAATCTTCTCTTTTATATCTTGAAGGTTTTTCACTTCAATATCTTTTAGGCAGAGTTGGCACTGTTTTTGAGAAATAGATTGGTCAATTAATTCGGCAAGTAGAGAGTCATTCTTTTCAAGCTCATAGATATTAGTAGTATCTTCAATCTTTTGTTCTAACAGATTAAATTCATCGAGAAATTTTGAGAGATTCTCTCTTGTTTTCATTTTCTTTATTTCACTATTTCTTTGGTCGAGTTCTTTTATTTGATCTTTGTAGACGCTCAGTTGTGAAATAAGGTTATTCTTTTCTTTCATAATATCTTCAATATTATGAATTTTATCTCTTATAAGTTTGTAAGAGTTTTCATCATAGTTCTTTTCTATTAACTCAAAGGTTAGCTCATCTCTACTTGTTATTAAGTTCTGTAGGTTTAAGGCCTCACTCTTACCTTCAAGAGTAAGTTTTTCTAGATCGTTATCATAGGCTTCAAGATTTTTTCGATGAATATCGTTATTTGTATTAATTGAGATATAGTCACTATTGAGCTGAGTTAGTTCAGTGAGTTCACTGGTGCCAAGGTGTTTTAACTTATTGTTAAGACCTGTTTGTTCTCTTAATCTTTGTAGATCACTGTTTTGAGTATTTTGCAGGTCTATCTTTTCATTAAGTTGCTCAAGTTTATTCGTTTGTAGTTCAATTTGTGAACTTATCTTTTGAATACTCTCTTTTAAGTGCTCATTCTTGCTTGAGAGGAGCATGGCCTTTTTTAGAATTTCTTTTTGTTGTTCGTATTCTTCTTTGTATGACTCAAGTTTAGTCGTAAATAGACTCTGGTTTTTAAGAGCGTGATTTCTTTCGTCATTTGCTATAGTTAGCTTTTCTTTATTTTCTTGATCCTTTTTGCGAAATTCTAATCTCTTTAAACTGAGTTCAGTAAAATCTTTGAGGTGTTGTGAGATATTTGAGAAGTTGTCGTAGTGGGCCTCTATTTTTTTCTTTTGATTTGTTGTGTCGGGCAATTTGTCCTTTGCCTCATGGATTTCATCTTCTGAATAGGGTAATGATTGTTCTAATTTTACTTGCAGAATCTCTATTTCCTGTCTTAGACCTGTAACATTCTCTCTTAGTTTTTTATTAAGTTCAGAAATTTCATTTTCAGAGTATAGCCTTTCTAAAATTTTTCTTCTTTCTGAAAAATTGGAAGTTATAAATTTTGAGAATTGGCCTTGATTAAGTACAACTGATCTTATGAACTGCTCAAAAGTTAGACCAACGACCTCATCAGCGCTCTTATCTATGGCCACTCCATCTTGAGTTAGAACTCTTGAAGGGGATGGCTTCTTTATTGCGTCACCATTTTTCTTTAATACTTTCAAGCTCCAGCTTGCTCTGTAACTTTGGCCTTTTGTTTGAAAGTTTAAGTGTACACTAGCGCTACTTTTTCCAAGAGTGACGAAGTCTCGACTGTCTAGACTCTTCTTGTAATTCTTTCCATATAGAGCAAGACTAATTGATGAGAGAATACTACTTTTTCCTGATCCTGTAGGTCCTGTAATAGCAAAGAGCTCTCCCTCTTTGAGAATATCTTCAAAGTCGATGAAGTGCTTCCCACTAAGGGATGTGATATTTTCTATTTCAATTGACTGAAGTCTCATTCGTATTTTCTCTAACTTGAGTTAAAAGTTTGATAAAGTCTTCTCTAAGTTCAGTAGGAAGTTCTTTAGAGTTTGGAAACTTCTTTTGGTAGTACATTTTAAATAATTCTTCTGTAGTTAAACTCTTTTCAAGAAAGTGTTCTTGATCATGTTCGGTACTCTTTTGCACGATAGTTTGTACACTGAGTAAGTGAATTGAGTGTTCTGCCAAATCTGATCGAAGCTTATCAGCAAGTCCTGTTATTGGAACGTCTGTCTTGATTTTAAACTCTACATAAATAACTAATTCACTGTCACTATATGTTGAAATGAGCTGCTCTTTATATTGTTCTAGCTCTTCATTTGTACAGCTCACTCTTAAGAGTTTGTCGAATTGCTGTATATCGACCAGAGAGTAATTAAGTTGATTATCTTCAATAATGATTTCGCTGAAAGTCTTTGTCGTTGTTTCACTAAATCTAAAGGCCATAGGAGATCCACTATAATGAATTACAGGGGAGTCTTTGGATAGTGTTTGAGATTTGTGTATATGACCCAAGGCCACATAGTCAAAATCAGCTAAAAGTTTTGTTGGTATAGATTCAATTCCAGACAGCGTAAGTCCTAGTTCTGATCCTGCCTCTTCGTAGCTACCAAAGAGGTGATGGGCCATCAATATTGATTTAGCACCGTTTTTAACTTTTAGCTTTTCTAGAATATTTTCTAGGATAATTAGGGGACCTTGATCATAGTCAAGATTCCACTTCTTTGCCAGATTATATAGCTCATGAGTTCTAAAGTAAGGAAGCATCGATATATTTACTCGTTCTCCCTTTATTGTAAGTTCTGTTGTATATTTCTCTATTCTATCTTCAAGCAAATCCGTTAAATTTCCACTAATGAAAATATTATTATTTTCTAAAAACGGTGCAGGTGCCATGAGGAAATTTGCACTATCGTGATTACCACTAATAATAAATATCTTAATGTCACAGGAGTCTGTAATTGATTTTAAAAAATCGAAATAGAGCTTTAATGCATCGTTAGGAGGAGATGGCACATCAAAGATATCACCACTGATTAGTAGCAGATCAACCTTATTAGTAATTATATATTGAGTAAGCCAGTCGAGAAATTTTCTCTGTTCCTCTGAGCGACTGGAACGATATAGTTTCTTTCCTAAGTGCCAGTCGCTTGTATGGATTATTTTCATTGTTCTTTTTTAGGTCTGTTCTTATTTTGAGGGCGACGATTATTTCTCTTTTTCTGAGGTCTGTCACCGTCTTTTGCTTCGTTATTAACGTTGTTCTTGTGCTTTGCTTTTTGGTTCGTCCCAGTTGCGGCCATTGGCTTCTTGTTACGATTATTAGGACGCTTATTGTGCGGCTTCTTCTTTGGTGTCATTTCTTTTTCTATAGAATCAAGCTCTTTAGTGTCTTCATCATCAGAGGCCTCATCAAGTAGAACTTCATGGATTTCTTTGTCATGTCCTTCATTGTACTTCTTTAAGAATTCTTCTGATTTTTTCTGCTCTTCATCAGTAAGTCCAATTACTGTGCTTGTTTCATTGACAATGTGGCGTAGCTCTTTTGGAAAAGTCCATGTTTTTGGAGGTCTTCCGTTTTCCTTAGAAAATTGATTGACTGAGTATCTACGAATTTCGCCTTTGTCAGTGATCATGTCAAATTGTTCGACAAGTAGATGTAGTTTTTGAACTCTACCAATATCTCCGTTTGCAACTTTTTGATATGTACCTTCTTTAGGAAGAAGTGATCGTTTTTGTGAGTAAACATCATCTTCATAACGAATACAGCACTTTATTTGACCACAGATACCATTAATTTTACTAGGTATAAGAGCGAGGTTTTGGTTCTTTGCCATCTTTATTGAAACATTACCGTAGTTCTTTAGAAAACTTGAGCAGCAAGTTTGTAGTCCACAAACACCAACTGCTCCAATTGCAGCGGCCCTATCTCTTACCGAAATCTGTCTGAGTTCAATTCTCATCTTAAGCTCACCAACCAGATCTTTTACTAGGTCTCTAAAATCAACCCTTGCTGGGGCATTGAAATAGAATACAGCTTTCTTACCAAATTGGATAAATTCAACATGGGTAATATTCATTGATAATTTATGCTTCTCAATTAGCTTAATACAATAGCGTTCAGCTTCTTTTTCTTTTAGATAGTAACTTCTCTGTTCATCAACATCTTCTTGAGTAGCTTCTTTACTAATACTCTTTAATGGAAGCATGGATTTTTCAAAAGTTACATCATACGGTAGTGAATTAATATACCCTACAGTCATTCCTCTATCGCTCATGGCCATAACTTTTTGACCGTACATAAAGTTTCTCTTTCCGACTAGGAAAGGGAATGACTTCGAATTTCCAGGAAATCTTACTCTTACTAATTTAATTGTTTCACCATCAGTAAAACGATCATTAGAGGATGAGTTTTCTTGGTTATTATTTGAGTCTTCGCTTTGAAGCTGGTCAGTATTTTGTGGAGCTTGATCTTCAGTTGAGTTTTGCTCTATATCTGCATTTTCTTGCATTGTGTATTAATCCATTATTAATTTGTATAATCTAATATAATTATGAATTTTCAGTGATTTGTCTAGTGACAGGGCATCTTAAAATTATCTGATGTGACGCAGTATTCCCGTCATTTTCTCTGCTGAGTAGTTATTAAAGGTAGTTGCTTGTTCATACCATTTAATAGCATCAAGATATTTTTCAACTTCTTGGAAGTCTGTTTTTGAATAAATAATATACTGAGTCAAAGTATCGATGAGCCCTCTCTCAATTTCCTTGTTCTTCTTTAAGTATTCGATAATTTCTGCCAGACCTTGTTGATCTCTTTCGTAACGAGCAATTAGTGTAATAAACCCATCCTCAAAAGACATTTGCTCTAGATATTTCGAAAATGTATTTAGCTCAGTACTTGTGTCGACTCTGTTTTGCCCAACAATTCTAAGAGTTATCGCTCTAGATGTGATGGTAGGTAAGACTTCAAATCGATTAGGGTTAAGTAAGAAGATTGTAGTGTTAGGAGCTGGTTCTTCTAAGGTTTTTAATAATTTATTGCTCAAGACTTTCGTAATAGAATGGGCATCATCTATTACGATAAACCTTTGAGATAATTCCATATTTTTAAAATTCTGAAATCTAAAGAATTCGTCAAATGTATCTTCTTTTATACTGTAGTTCTGTGTCTCACTTTCCTTGGTGACATAAAGAAGGTCCCCATGTCCGGCCTCAATTGTTTCAAGGGCGAGCTCCTTTGAAGTACCTCTTTGGTGCGCAATGGTTTTAGCGATAAAACTATTACACCAACTTTTGAGAAACTCTCTTGGTTCAATCTCTGTTGAGGGTGCCTGAAGTATATAGAAATGAGCGAGCTTGCCTTGAGTCCACAAGGTAAATAGCTTTTGCTGAAGCTTATCTTCTATAAGACTACTGTTCATCTTTTTTGAAAATTAATTCGTTGATCTGTTCTTTAATAGACTCGAATACTTGATCTAAGCTTCTATTGCCATCAATAACAGAAATTCTATCGCTAAAGAGATCAATTGAAGTATTGTAGCCATCAATTAATTTTTCGTAGAATGCCTTTCCTCTAACTTCAAAGTAGTCTTTAGGGGCATTTCTCATGGTCTGTCTACCTAATGATGTGTCCGCAGAGATTTGTAGATAGAACGTCTTATGTGGCATTAGATTTAGCGGGAATACATTGTGAATTTGAAGTACTGTATCAACTCCTAGGCCTCTTGCCATACCTTGATAAGCAATTGAAGAGTCAATGTATCGATCATATATAACGACTGTGCCAGGTGTATTTAATTCTTTTAGGGTTACTTCTGTTAAAAGTTGCGCTCTTGATGATGCAAAGAGATAGGCTTCTGCTATTGGTTCAAGTTCTGTTGTTGAGCTTAGAATAGCTTGGCGAAGTTTTTCACCAAAAGGAGTACCGCCAGGTTCTCTTAGAATTAAAACACGAAAGTCTTGTTGCTCAAGATATTCTTTTAGTCTAATTATTTGTGTGGATTTTCCTGCTCCTTCAATCCCTTCAAAACTTAAAAAGAATGAGCCTGGAAATGCAGGTGGTCTAAATTGTTGTACTAATTCTCTATTTATTTCTTTCATGACCTTATTTTTATCATAAATAAGATCATGAAGTCACAAGATTTATGATTTTTTTAAAACTCAGCTTCTTCATTAAACACTTCGTCTGACGCAGGAGCTCTCTCTTCGTCCATAAATTCATCTTGGAATTCAGGGTCAATAGTTTCCTTGCTAAGTGTTCTTCTTACTGGATCTAGTTCAACTGGATCGGTGTTGTCATCATAGTAGTAGTCGTCATTTTCTTGCGTGATTCTTGCATCATCTGCCATTTTCTTTTTTTGAGCAGCTTGTCTAAAGGCCTTACTTCTTGTGAATGAAGTTGGTCTATCATTTACCTTTGATGATTTCTCTATACTAGGTCTTATAATAGTAGGTTTTAGTTTAACAGGTTTTAGCATCTTTGCTTTTTGCACTTGAGAAGTGTTGGTGTTATCGCTTGAATTTGTTGTAATTGCATTTTGCGTATCTGAATTATCTGTAGGCGTATTCCAACTTGATAGAACAAAGTAAAGTCCTGCAAGTGAAGTTACAAATAGTACGGCCCATATAATTTTTGATGAGCTTGAGCTTGCTTCGATTTCGCTGTCAGAATTGAATTCGTATTCATCATTACTTCCAATGTTTGAAGCTTCATTGGTTTTTGCCTTGGCCTTACCTGTTTTAAGGTTTCCAATATATGCTAGCCCAGCAATGAGGTTTGTTTTTTCATCTTGAACGGTACTTGAAGGTCTAGAGTTTAAGAATTCTTCTTTTGGTAAGTTTGGTAGTTGTTCGTTTGATTTAAGAGTTCTTCTATCAAATTCTTCTATCTCATAAAGATGGCCCCAGCTTGCACCTTCGTCTATTGAGACTTCATCTACTAGTAGAATTTCATTTTTTTCAACCATTGAAGATATCTCAAATAAAGTAAAGGGTCCTCTTACTTGACCGTCTTTTAGTACTTGAAAAGTTGTTTCTTGCTCATCAAGTGAGTGAGTCGATACAAGTTGTGGTCTTCTTCTTTGAAATAGTGGGTGATCGTAAATACCTTGCCAGTCTTGTGAGTCCAGGGATTTAAGTTTTGTTTGTTCATTTAAATTATTTGTTCTTTGTAGGAATTCTTTTATGTCCTGTTGCCATATTGGACCATATTCTTTTTCATCAATTGATAGATGAAAAACTTCACTTAAAGCATACTGTCCAGACTCTAATTGTTCTTGATTTAAGAATAATTCTGTAACTGATTCGATATCTTCTTTTAATAGTGCATTTGACATGTCGATTTCCTTTTAAAAACTCACTAGCTTATCGGTGAGTTTTCAAAAGTTTTTAGAGACATAGGTGAGTAGAACAGTAGGGGAAAAAAATGCCAAAAAAAAGCGACCAAAATGGTCGCTTTAAAGTGTTAAATTTGAGGAGTTTCTAGAACCAGCTATAGTAGAATGAAACACCAACACTTGAGTTTCTGACAATATCAGAAGCAAGTCCGTCTCTTCCATCTTTAGCTTGAGTAACAACACCTTCAATATATGGAGAAATACTTAATCCAATTGGAGTTGCGAAGTCTAGGCCTACTGAGTAATAAGAATATTCAGTAAAGGCATCAGAGTTATTTGAATCAAATTTGTACCAGTTCATGCTTGTTGAGGCAGAAAAGATGTCATTGAATTGATATCCGTAACCAACACCGATCTTATTGTAGTGAGTGTTAGCTGCTGAAGAAGAGTTCTTATTATATACAACAGAATCTGTACTTAGAGAAAGAGTGTTCTTTCCTAGTGATCTAGACGCAGAAAGAATAATTCTCCCGTATCCATCTGATCCAGTCGCTTCAGCATTATCTTTTGAATAAACATAGTATCTTGCTTGAGCAGAAAGATTTACACCGTGATCTTCAGTTGTAAGGATATTACTTAGAGAGTATCTAAGTTGAGTTGAGTGGTAAGAAGTATGATTTACTCTCTCACTTGTTCCTTCGAAATTCTTTTTAAAGTCAGTTTTAAATGCAGGAATAACAGATAGTCTGTTATTTGCGTTTAACTTATAGTGTGCATATAGGTAGTGGTAAGAAGTGAAACCATCAATATTATACTGTGAATAAGTATCATTTAGGTATGCCATTGAAAAAGGTGACTCTTTTACTGTGTTGTAAAAGCTTGCCAGGCTGCTAGAGCTTGAATTTGTAGTCGTTGTTGTTACCGTTGTCTCTGCCGCAGAAACAGATGATACTGTGATTGCTGCAAATAACGCCACTAGTGCCGTTAGTTTCATATATTCTCTCCTTACTATTTTTATCCGATATATTGCCGTTAAGTTTTTTCTCTTTTTTTAAATGAAATATCAATGATTAATTTGTTTATAGGTCATTCTTACTAGTAGATGTAAGAAAAAGTTATTTTCTGACAAAAATTAGACAAAATAAAAAGGGCTGAACAAAAATAATGACAGTTTGACACCATTTTGAGACAGTTTTTAAATGAAGTTAAATACTTACGTGTTACTGCAGTACGTAATCCATATTCTGAGATACTTTTTATATCCAATTTCAAGGGTGATTATCATCTTTGTGCCAAAACTTAGGCTTAGAAGAGATTTTGAAAGACGCAATAATGAATTGCCGTCTTTTAAAGACATTTCAAGGCAAGCCGATGCCTGTTTTCACGTATCTAGCGAGGGCGAGTTAGAACAATGTATGGTTCTAGTTCAAGATCTTCTGGAGAATTCAAAATTAGTTGAAATCGTATTTACGTCTGACTCAGTAGAGAGACGATGTTTAAGATTGAATGAGCAGTTTGAAAACCTTCGAGTTTACCGCTTGGCCCTACTCAATTTTCCATTTTTTAAGTTCTCTGATTGGGTAACTGCTAAGAAGTTGTATATGTGCCGTTATGACTTTTTTAGTGAATTAATGCTCTATGGCGCCAGAAGAGATGTTGAATTCTATCTTCTAAGTGGATCATTAAAGAATAAAGAAGAGAAGTCAGGTCATTTGAGCTTCAGTAAGTTTTCTCTTTACGATTTTATTTATGCTGCCAGTACTAAAGATGTGGCCCTCTTTAATAAATTAGGAATTAAGAATGTAGTTGAGTTTGAGTTTCGTATTTTGCAAATTTCAAAGAGGCTAGATCTTGCTAATTCGACCCTAGAATCTCGTTCCCAGCTGGATAATTATATAAGTCTTTTAAAAAATAGAGACCCTTCGACTTGTCTAATCCTAGGTTCAGCTTGGCCAAATGAGATGGAAGTTTTTAAAAATGAAAAATTTATTAAAAGTATAATTAACTCGGAAATTTTTGTTTCAGTTGCTCCTCATGGTCTGTCAGATGAGTTCATAAACTCAATCATTGAAAGTATTCATAAATTTGCTCCTAATCTTCCTTATCAAATTTTAAAAAAAGGTGAAGAAATTATTCCTGGTAGGGTTATTATTAACCCCGTCCCAGGGGTTTTATTAGAGAGCTTTTCACTATTTTCTCACTGTTTTATAGGCGGCGGGCATGGGCGAAGTATTCATTCAGTCTTAGAGCCCTACTTGGCAGGAGCTATGATCTATTGTGGGCCTAGAACACATAGATCAACTGAGTATGACTTCATTAATGATTTAGGTTCTGAGAATATACGCCTTGTGCAGGAGTTACCTAGCTTGTTTGATAAGTTAGGTGAGTATGATCGAAAAAAAGAACTTACCAAGAGGGCCAAAATAATAGACAATCATCGTAAGAAATATAAAGAATTGTTGGACAAGTTAATATGTTAGAGAAAAATGTAGATATGGCCGTAATAGGGCACAATTACCTATCCTATCTTTTTGGATTTGATCTGCTATCTAAGAAGCAAAAGATTCTAATTCTTGATGATGAAAGAATTAAGTATGGCGGACTCTTTGGGAGACAATTATCAGAACTAGAAAGAGTTTTTCTGAAAACTTGGGGTGAGGATAATAAGTTAGAACCTCTCATAAATATAGATAGGTTTCTCTCTCAACAAGATGTTCATTTCTATATTAATAAAACCAAGCTTGTCCTAGGAGCTTCTCCATTTGAAAATCTCTATGAACTCAGTAGGAAGTTTCCAAACTTCTTTCTTGCCATTGATGGAGAGTTTGGAGTCGACTTAGATACCGAGAAGAAAGAATCTTTTGATGTGGAGTTTCTTTCTTTTTGTCATAGGATGGGGCGAAATGCATGTCGTTTTAGTAATCTTCAAAACCTGTCTATTGATACTTTTTTAAATCACTGCCCAGTTGAATTAAAAAAAATATTTACTCTCTTTAAAGAAAATATTCGTCGAATGATTTTAGATACTTCAAATCATTGGGATTATAAGAGTTTAATTTACGGGGCCAAGAGCTTTTATCAAAGTAGAATGTCGATAGCCTCAAGTGATCTTGAGATTTTCCATCTCTTTCATTGCTTAATATCTCCTTTCTATTTATTAAATGAAGATAAAATAATTGAAGAGATACTACCACTTTTTGAGAGTCGGGGTGGTCAGCTAAAGAGGACTCACGTTAGAGAGTGGAAGTTCTATAAAAGAAGTCCATGGAGTCTCGAACTTGCTAGTTTTGAAGGAATTATTCACCCGGCCAGAGTCGCTCTTCTCGGAGGTCTGCCTGAAAAGTTACCACTAAAAGTTAGGCCAGATAATAAGTGTTATAAGAATGTTGTTAGCAGTGTGAAGTTTTATGAGCAAAGTCACTTATCTAAAGGGGTTCATATTCTAGTTAGAGATAATAGAATTGGAACTGATCAGTCTTTAATTGTTCTTGATAATATTTCTGATCAATCTATGGCACGTGCTCAACAATTTGTCCTAAAGAGAAAAGGTCAAAAAATAGATTTCTTCAAATCTTCTTTAAGAGATTGGCTTTCGGACGATTTGCACTATGTTCTTGGCGAGAAAATTCAATATGAGGCCGTGGAAGAATTCCACTTTGGGGATGAAGTTTTTATTTCTGAACCTTTGAACTTCTTTGAAAGATCAAATATTCACTTACCTAAAAAGACGAAAATATACGATTCTGCCAATCCACTCTATAAGAGTAAGTTAGATAATGTTTTCTACTTTGGACCTTATAAAGACGCTCAACTTGGTCTTCTTACAGCGATGGTAGATATTAAAGAGGCCCAGCAATTTTTATAGTCTAATCGGCCCTATTTCATTTTATTAAAAATATACTATAATGATTGTATGGATAATAAAGGCCAGACCTCAGTAGAATATGTATTAATGATAGCCGTAGTCGTAACTATGCTTATGTCTGTGATGGATATTGTTAAAACATCAATCCTTGGCGAGGCCAAGAACTGTGCACCTCAGTCAAAGGCCATAATCTGTACCTTTGAAAGGGCCTTTAACTTCGAAGATCTCCGCTACTTTACCATTAGACGCTAGTAACTTACTGATTTTACATTGTGTATTTTCTCTAGATTGTAAATTTTACAACGCATCGCGGTATTTTCCCTATTTTTCTCTAGATTTGATATAAAACAATGGAATACGACTTTATGCGTTAAACAGGTTCCTCACATTGAGGTTAACCATTGTAGGAGAATTATTATGAAAAATCGCCACTCACAAAAAGCATTATTAATGCTGCTAGCTATGGGACTAAGTTCACCAGTTGTACTTGGTCAATCAGATCCTCTATTAGATGATGCTCAATCAGTATTATCTTCTGAGCAAATCGACATCAATGGAACTTTTCAAGCTCCAAAGCAAGAAACTGCTGCTGATAGAATCGAAAAACTCAGAAAGCAATTAGAGCAAAGAAATGAGGATATGGTTCAAAAGAAAATTGAAAATATCAGACTACAAGAAGAGCAAAAGCTTGCTAACAAATTACAGTCAGCATTTAGCGGACAAAATTTCGACCAAGTTAATGTCTCTCAAGCTGCAACTCAAAAGAAAGTTGTGGCCCCACTTCCAGTTGCTGAAGTAAAGAGCACAGAGAAGAAGAATAAAGTTATACCAACTGTAGGTGTATTGAACATTACAGGTGAAAATGGACTTGAATTAGAGTCAAGTTTAAATATTGGTGTTGCCGTAGAGTCTCAAGTTCATGAGAGATTTAGTGTTGGTGTAGGTGTAGGTTTTGCAAATATGGGCATAACTGACGTTTCTAACCAGTACTCTGGTACCAACCCGACTTATGGAACTTATTATAATCCGGGTTACACAAATACTTATGGTCAAGGAAGAGAGATGTCTTATAAGAGACTTTCTCTAGAGCTGACTTCTAAGTTCTTCATTACAACTGAGTCACAAATTAGACCGTTTGTTGGAGCAGGGCTTGGGTATAATAGACATGATTTAAGTTACGACAATAATACTCAATATAATCTAGGTTCTGTACAACTTGGTAATGAGAATTTCGCATCATCGTTTGTCTCAGGAAGTGTTAATGCAGGTGCAGAGATTCACTTTAGTGAAACAATCGGTGCAGGTCTTGAGTTTAAGTATATGAAGTCTTTTGGGAGCTCATTTAACTCACAAAGTGCTTCAACAAATACTAACCCTGATCAGCAAAGGTTAGAGAATGTAGGTACTGCAATTGAAGAGGCGAATAATATGTCTCTTAACGCAGCACTTATTATTAAGTTTTAATCCATCTTCCGACGTATTACGTCGGTTTATGTAGATAGTTTTTCTTCTCGGTTTAAAGTGGGAGTAGTGTGGCGCTACTCCCTCTTTTTTTTGTTCTATTTCCTTTTCCTTTATCTATTTTTGCTCTATGATTTTTGAGATAAATCTTTTTATTACAAGCTTTTAGCTCATAACTAATTAATAGAGGAGAAAAGATGGCCATGAAACCTGTTTATATTATAGATGGCAAACGCTCACCTCATGCGAAGGCCGGCGCCGATCTTAAAGATGTGGACGCACCTTTTTTGGGAGCGTACTTAGTTAGTCATATGATGGATAAGACATCCATCCCTTATGATTGTATCGATGAAGTTATTTTTGGAAACACAGGAACACCTGCGAAGTATCCAAATATTTCTCGTGTGATTGCTCTTGAAGCCGGATTACACAAGAAAACTTCTGCATACTCAGTGCATAGAAATTGTGCTTCTGGTATGGAAGCAGTTTCACAAGCTTTCTTGAAGATTGCTAGTGGAAGAAGTGATTTAATCGTTGCTGGTGGAGTCGAGAATATGTCTCAAATGCCACTTATATACGGTAAAGAAATGACTGAGTTATTCGTCAATGTGATGAAGGCAAGAACAGTGTCGGATAAGCTTAAGGCAATTAGTGCTTTTAGACCTCCTTTTCTTTCTCCTATTATTGCCATTGAGCAAGGTTTAACGGATCCATTTTGTGGAATGAATATGGGGCAAACAGCTGAAGTTTTAGCTAGAGAGTTTGACCTTACAAGACTCATGCAAGATGAATTTGCTAACTCATCTCACCATAGAGCTGTAGCTGCCCAAAAGGCCGGAAAATTTGATGATGAAATACTACCACTTCTAGTTGGGGAAAAACTTAATAAGCTTCTTTCTAATGATGTTGGACCTCGTGAGAATTCTACTGTGGAAGGTCTTGCTAAAATGAAGCCTTACTTTGAAAAGAGATCTGGTACAGTTACAGTTGGTAATGCATGTCCAATTACTGATGGTGGATCGGCGCTTTTATTTGCTAGTGAAGAAGCAGTTAAAAAGTATAACTTAGAGCCTATCGCTAGAATGGTAGATTATCACTTTCATGGCCTAGAGCCTGAGAGAATGGGGATGGGACCTCTTCTTTCTATGCATGGCGCTCTTGAGAGAACAAAGCTTACTGTTAAAGATATGGACTTAGTAGAAATCAATGAGGCTTTTGCAGCTCAATTGCTTGCTGTAACTATGGCATGTAAAGAAGATAAGTATGCTGCAAAATTTGGTCTTGATAAAGCTCTTGGAGAAATTCCTTCTGAAAAATTAAATGTAAACGGTGGAGCAATTGCTCTAGGTCACCCTGTTGGATCAACAGGTTCTAGATTGATTGTGACTCTTATGCACGAGCTTAAAAGAAGAAAAGCGGACAAAGGTATCGCTTCTCTATGTATCGGTGGGGGCCAAGGTGGTGCCTGCATTATTGAAAATTTAATTAAGTAGGTAGTATATGGAAACTAAGAAAATAAGTTTTGAAATGGAAGAGCAGGTTGCTTACATTGGTTTTGGTTACAATTGTAAAAAATCAATGACAACTCTAGATGAAGAAACTCTACAAGAGCTCTCTAATGTTCTTGATGAACTACACAAGGACAAGTCTCTAAAAGGAGTTGTTTTTTGGACACATAAAGACAGATGCTTTATTGCAGGCGCTGATATAAATCTTATTGCCTCAATGAAAACTGAAGCTGATGGTGCAAATGGAGCAGAAGCTGGACAGACAATTTTTAACAAGATTGAAGATTTGAAATGTCCAACAGTAGCCGCTGTTCATGGTGTTTGCCTTGGAGGAGGTCTTGAATTATCTCTTTCTTGTAAGCATATTGTTGCCTCGGATGACAAGGGAACAATGTTAGGATTACCAGAAGTTAAGTTAGGTCTGATTCCTGGTTTTGGTGGAACATATAGACTACCAAGAAAGATTGGGCTTCCAAAATCATTAGATGTCATTCTAACTGGAAAGATGTTAAAGGCAAAGAAGGCCAAGAGACTTGGATTAGTGGCCGGTGTCTATCCAAAAGAAAGAGTTAAGACAATGGCTTCATTTCATTTTAATGAAGTTGAAAAGAAATCGGGCCTTAAAGAATCTTTGGAAAATATAGCAAGTGATAACTTCTTTGCTAAGAAAATTATTTTTCAAAAGGCCAGAGAGAATGTTTTAAAGAAGACTAAGGGGTTCTACCAAGCACCATTGAAAATTCTTGATGTAATGGAAGCAGGGATTATGAAGGGAAGGTCTAGTTATCTTTCGGCAGAAGCTCAGGCCTTCGGAGAGTTGTGCGTTAGTGAGCAGAGTAAGAACTTACAGCATATCTTCTTTATGACTGAAACTGCTAAGAAATATTCTGGTCCAAAAAGTTCTAAGGAACTTCCAAAATTGAAAAAAGGTGCGGCACTTGGTGCTGGAACAATGGGTGGGGGAATTGCATGGCTTATGGCCGACAATGGTATGGCCCCTATTATGAAAGACTTAACTGTCGAGGCTTTAGAACTGGGATTTAAGCAATCTTCTTCGAATTTTAGTGGTGCTCTTAAGCGTAAGAGAATTACTCAAGATGAATTTGTGAGAAAGCAAAGATCAATCCAAGGTCAAACAGGTTATGAAGGATTTCCAAGAGTGGACCTTGTTATTGAGGCCATTGTTGAAAATATGAATATCAAAAAGAGTGTTTTTTCTGAACTTGAAGGAGAAGTTAGGGACGATTGTATTATTACTTCAAATACATCTTCACTTTCTGTGCAAGAAATGAGTACGGCCCTTAAAAAGCCTGAACGTTTTGCAGGACTTCATTTTTTCAATCCTGTTCATATGATGCCATTAGTGGAAATCATTACTCATGATAAAGTTGCTCCTGAAACACTTGAGGCCCTTTATGGTTGGTGTATGAAGGTAAAAAAGACTCCTGTTATCGTTAAGGATGGACCAGGTTTCTTAGTGAATAGAATTCTTATGCCATTTATGAATGAAGCTGGTTTTCTTCTAAATGAAGGCGTGCCTATGAAAGATATTGATGATGCATGCTTGAATTTTGGTATGCCGATGGGGCCTTGTCGTCTTCTTGATGAAGTTGGTATAGATGTTGGTGAAAAAGTTGCGAAGATCATCCATGATGGTCTTGGAGATAGAGTTAAATCTTCACCAATTTCTTCTTTATTAACTGAGAAAGGCTTCTTAGGTAAGAAGAATCAAAAAGGTTTCTACTTATATGACAAAAAAGGAAAGGTTGAAGGAGTAAATGAAGAGGTTCAAGCACTACTTCCGGCTACAAAGAAGAAAATGGATGAAACTGAGATTCAATTAAGAATCTTCCTTCCAATGATAAATGAGGCCGCAACTGTTTTAGCTGATGGTATTGTTGATACCGCTGCTGATGTGGATTTGGGTTTAATTTTTGGTATTGGTTTTCCTCCATTTAGAGGTGGTCTACTAAAGTATGCTGATTCAGAAGGTCTTGATCGATTAATTGAGGCAATGGAAAAGCGCGCTTCTTCAGTTGATAAAGATAGGTACACACCGTGTGCTTATTTAAAAGATTTAGCGGCAAATAAGAAAAAGTTCTACGATATCTAATTAGATGATCTTAAACTTTTGTCGATATTTCTTTTCGTATATTTATAAAGCAAAAACTCGCCAGCGATTGTTATTTTTAGCAATCGTTGGTTTGTTTATTTCTAGCTTTGCCCTTCTTGTTCTCCAAAGCACAATGGGAGGACTTCAGAATAAATTAACAGGTAGATCTAAGTCTATAGAAGGTAGTGCTGTAATCTATTTAAAAGATTTCACAGATGAAGATGTTGACTTGCTCTATAATAAACTTGTTAATAAGCACTACAGACCTAGTGTTGAATATGAGATTGAATTACTTTTAAGACATCTAAATTTTATTACCCCTGTTATCCTTAGGGGGATTGATACAACTAGAAGTATTCCACAATTTTTAAATAAAGAAGATCTTGAAAGTGTTATCATTGGAACTGATTTGGCCTATAAGGTTTCTGCTATGGCCGGTGATGATGTCGCTTTTATTTCTCCCTCTCATGTGGACAGTCTTCTTGATGATATTCCTCGTTTATTAAATGTTACGATTTCTTCTATCATTAGAACTGACGTTCCTGAAGTTGACATGTTTAATACTTGGGTTAGGTTACCTGTTGTACAAAACTTAATTCGTAAAAGAGCTGTCAACCGATTTAGGCTTTATAAGGATGTTGATGCCGATGAATTACAGCAGATGCTGGATACTAACTTCTCTGGAAGAGCTCGGTTAGAGACATGGGAGTATAAGAATAGAAATTTGGTATGGGCATTAAAGCTTGAAAACTCTGTAATGCTCTTTCTATTTACGGGAATGACTTTGTTAGTATCTCTATGTATTACCTCGGGACTAATGATATTTCTAGGTAAGGTAAAAGGGGATCTAGTGTCATTTTGGATATTAGGTAGTTCAAAAAAGAAGTTAGAATTTGCAATGAAAGTCTTTTTAAATGCAACAACCCTTGGAAGTATTGTTGGTGGCCTCATCTTTGGTTTTATTTTTCTTGGGCTTATGAAAGTATATGCGCCAAATATAATGCCTGATATTTTCGTCGATCGACAAATTCCCGTTTTTATAACACTAAAAGGTGTTCTACTTTCTTTTATCATTCCCTATTTTATCTCTATAACTTTTAGCGCTCTTGCTATTATTCAATTTAAAAAAGAAGAAAGTAGCTATCTCGACTATGTCAGATCAATCGGGTAATTCATCTCTTTGTGCAATATTTTCAGTAGCTTATGGGGCATACTCTGGATCAGTGAAATTTTCTTAAATATTTTATCAAAATAGTCCGATACAAAAGTGTCAAGTAATTTGGAGACGAGAATGTTTAAGAAGATTTTTTTAATATCTATGCTTTCTTCCTTTGTAGTTGTTAATGCTACAGAATCTAAGGTTTTAAAGGTGAAAGTTGGTGGTCCAATAATCATCACTGAAAGTGAGCTCAAAGAGTGTACTTTTGGTAAAGAAGAGAAAAGATCAATTTGTACAAGTATTATAAGAATGAATAAGAAGGTCTATATGGCCTATCTTGAAAAAGGTTATCCAGATATTGAGCCACTGACGAGTAAGGACTTTGAAAGTTGTAAGAATATTGAACAGAGATATCAATATAAATGTAAAACGAATGTCATTAAATCTAAATTAGATATTAAGAAGAATAAGTTTTTAAGACAAAAGGCGAAAGGTACTAAGCAACCAACTTCTAAGGCCTCGGATAATCCAAATTGTCCATTCGAAGATGAGGAGTCTTGTTACCGATATGATCAGCTCGTTGCAGATTGTATAGAGCAGGATCAGGCCATGTATATTTGTAGAGACTTAGCAGTAAATGCAATTGATGATAGGTTCTATGAAAAACAGAGTCAAAAAGAGCAATTTATGGCCTATAAGCAATGTTTAGATTCAGTAGGGGATGCTGTAGGATCAATTGATTTCTGTATGAAAAAAGCTGAGGATACAAGTGCACAACAAGATTCAGATTGTTTTCTACATGGTCAGGATCAAGGTTATTGTAATGGGTTTCACTATAAGCGATCTACGTCAACACTTTCAGATTTTAAAAGAGTAAGAACTCCTTATGCGGTTCCAACGTCCTCTTCTATTGGAGAGAAAACTTCTGCTAGTGGCTTTGAAAACTAAAGAGCACGTTGTTGCGTGCTCAATATTTTAAAATAGTCTGTTACATTCTTCTAAATCAATTGTTCCAATATCTTTAATTCTAGAGTGTGTAAAATCAATGCCTCTAACATTTGTTTCTACTTTTTCTTCTAATGTTCTAGTGCAATGGTTTTCTTTTTTATCAAACCTTTCTTCTAAGAAAACACGTACCTGAATATTTTCTCTAGGATTTTCTGGATCAAGAAGAACATCAGGTATTCCTTCTGGATCTAGAAAAGAGCAAAACCTTGTTCCTGCCGTTACACATGGCCCTCTATTATCGTTATTAGAGTGATCGAAAATGGCACTCCATTTAAGAGATGGGACAGATATTTTTAATTCCTCTAATCCGTATCCGAGGCCAGAACATCTAACTGATTCCAGATCTAGTATTATCTGTGAACTATGTGTTTCATCCTTAATGATACGAGTAAAGCTTGTTTCCTCAGCGTTAATTTGTGTTGTTAATAATAGTGTTAAGATTGTAAGTAATTTCTTTGTTCTCATTTGTTCTCCTTTGTTAGGCAAGAATATAGGAGCTTTAAGGTATAAAGAAAATTAAATTACTTTTAGTGGTGTTATAAAGAATATTTATATGTCTAAGGTACTCTTTTTTTAATATTTTGATATAATGCTTATATGATTAAAGAATTCCATATACATCTATACTATACAAGTGAGTCCATACATTATGCCAAAGAGTTGTGTGAACTTATTTCTACTAAATTCTCTGTCTCAATTGGTCGTTTTCACGAAAAGAATGTTGGTCCACACCCTATGTGGAGTGTTCAAATACTTGTAGAACCTGATCTCTTTGGAGATGTGTTAAGCTTTGTTGCGCTTAAGAGAAAGGATCTAATTGTCTTTTCCCATCCTGTCACAGGTGATGACTTAAAAGATCATAGAGATTATGCAATTTGGATGGGTGAGATTAGAGAGTTGAATTTGTCGATATTTAAATAAGTTTAACTGCTCCTATTTAGGAGCAGTTAAAAATGAGTTATTTAAATTTCATTCCTTTAAGGGCCGCGAAAGCATTGTTCTTTAAAGGAGCTTGTGCTTGTGGTTGCGACTTTGGTCTTGAGTTTGTTCTTGGCCCTGAATCATGCCTCGATTTAAACTCTGCTTTACCGTCATCACTCTTACAAGATAGAGATATTCTACCTCTTTGAAGATCAACTTCTTTGACTCGAACCTTAAGCTCTTGACCTACTTTTAACTCTTCTAGAGCGTTTTCAACAAATTTGTCCGCTATTTGAGATATATGTAGTAGTCCATTTTCTTTGATACCAATATCAACGAAGGCACCAAATTGGGTAATATTTGTAACTATTCCTGGATACCATTCATCTTCTTTAAGGTCTGAAATCTTAGATATATCTTTTCTAAATTCAGTTGTCTTAAATTCAGTTCTAGGATCCTGAGAAGGTGATCGAAGTGACTTGATTATATCTGCATGGGTGAATTCACCGATCTCTTCTTTAAACTTCTGATCTTTTTCCATCTTTAAGATGTATTCATTATTTTCAAGAAGGTCTTTTACTTCAATAGAATTGCTCTTACACCAGTTAGTGATAGAGTCATATCTTTCGGGGTGAATAAAGGTACTATCGAGCGGATTTTCTCCGTTATATATTCTTAAGAACCCTGCCGCTTGTAAGAATACTTTTTGACTAAATCTAGAGACCTTAAGGATCTCTTCTCTATTTTTAAAACCGCCTTTTTCTTCTCTGAACTTTACAACATTTCCTGCTACGCTAGGTCCTATTCCCGAAATGAAAGATAGAAGTGGTGCACTGGCCGTATTGATATCAACACCAACATAGTTCACACAACTTTCTACGACTCCATCAAGTGACTTCTTAAGTCTTGTTTGATTCACGTCGTGTTGATATTGACCAACCCCAATAGATTTAGGGTCAATTTTTACAAGTTCTGCTAGTGGGTCTTGGAATCTTCTCGCAATTGAAATCGCACCTCTAACAGTTGGGTCCTTGTCTGGAAATTCTTTTCTAGCTATCTCTGAAGCAGAGTAAATTGATGCTCCGGCCTCTGAAATCATTGTGGCCTTAACTTTTCCTGCCTTAACTTGAGGAACAAGTTTTTCTACAATGGCAAGAGTTTCTCTTCCATAAGTACCATTTCCAATTGCAATATATTCAACATTGAATTGTTCGATCATGGCCTCAATTATTTTTGCGGATTCAACTTCATGATTCTTTGGAGGGTGTGGATAAACAACTGTATCAACGATGAATTTCCCTGTTTTATCAACAATAGCTAGTTTTACTCCTGTACGAACACCTGGGTCCATTCCAAGTACTGTCTTTGAGCCTAGGTACGGTTGCAGTAGTAGGTTTTTTAAATTTACACCAAATACATCAATTGCAGACTCATCAGATAATTTCTTTAAGTCTGTTTTCATCTCTAGATCAAGTGAGCTATGAATATAGTTGTTGAATGCTTTTTTAGAGCAATCCAAAAGAACATTTACAAGTGTTAACGCTTCATCATCAAAGTATTTCTTTTTAATCAGCCCTGTTGCTACTTCTTCAGGAAATGAAACTTCAACTTTGAGGATCTTTTGAGTCATTCCTCTTCTCATTGCTAAGAACCTGTGGGATGCCTTTGGATCTTTTAGCTCTGATACTTTCTGCTCAAATTCGAAATAGTCTTTATACTTTTCAAAGTCTTTGATTGTTTCGGCCTTGTCTCTTTTTGAAGATTTTAAGAGGGCCTCACTCCAGTAGTCCTTTCTGAGTTGTTCTTTAATTTCGATATCATGAGCAAATTTCTCTATGATGATATCACAAGCTCCTTTAACGGCATGGTCAAAGGATTCGATTTTCTTTTCAGGATTAATGAACTTAACGGCTTCTTTAGCAAGGTCTTGCATAGATCCTTTTGTCGTTAAGATAAGATCTGCAAAAGGAGCAAGTCCTGCTTCAGTTGCAATCATTCCCTTTGTCTTTTTCTTTACTTTAAATGGAGCATAAATATCTTCTAAAACATTTATTGATTGAGCTGCTAAGATTTTCTTTTCTAGCTCTGGTGTAAGTTGTTCTTGCTTCTTTATTGTTTCAAGAATAAAGGCCCTTCTCTTTTCACGCTCTAAATACTCTTCATAGCTATCTTGAATATCTCTAATCTGAACTTCGTCAAGACCACCTGTGGCCTCTTTTCTATATCGAGTAATAAATGGAATAGTGCAGTCTTCTTCAATTAACATACTAAGAACTGCCATGATCTGCTTGGCCGAAATTTCTGTATTAGTTGAAGCATATACTACTGCATTTGAATCAATTGCCATTTAAATAATCTCCTTAAATTTGGTCTCTTAGGTTGAAACCCTGTGTTAAATTTAGTAATTTATTTGAACGTATACGATAATGAGAGCTACCTACTTTGACAATGAGAAACCAAGAAAATGACTGAGTATGACGAATTTTTTGATATTTTAGTTTTAGGAAATGGCATTTGTGCTCAATCTATTCTGTTTGAAATGTCTAATAATTCAAAATTTGACCTTGACAGTCTTAAAGTAGCTCAAATTTCACAAAACTCAGTGCTAGCACCATGTTCAGATAATACAACTAGTGTTGTCTCCCTTAATGGTACAACAAAAGGTAATAGTGACTTAGGTGATATGATTGTTGAGTCTTTTCATTACACAAAAGAGTATCAATCTAAATTAAAAGGCTTCTACCCTGGAGATCATTATTTTTTACTGCCAAGTGATGAACATAAGAAAAAGAAATTTATTCGTAGGCACGAGAGCTTCTACGATATAGAAGTTTGTGGTCTTCAGTTGCAAGGCGCTACTGAAGAGAATTTTGTCGTTAATAATAAAGAGTTAAGCGAGTTTTTAGATCAAGAGATAAATAAATGTGACATTAGAAAGATTGAAAGTGTTATAACTGATATTGCTTCAAACAAAATTGTCACTTGCTTAAATGGTAAGAAGTATAAGGCCAATATTATCATCAGTGCTCTTGGAGCATACTCGAACCATTTCTTTAAAAACTTTACAAACGCTCACTTAAGCTACTCTAAGACTATTGCTGGCGATTATATTACTTTTGAAAGGGTAAATCTTGGCAAGAAGAGTTTTGTAGTCTCTTCTGGGCATCATAATATGGTCTATAGACACTTTAATCAGACAGTACTAATTGGTGGTACAACTTTAGATACACAGTGGGACAGCGTTGATTTTGTCGAAATTAAAGAGCAGTATGATTTTTATAAAGATCTCTTTAAAGAGAAGATACCTAGTTTCGATAAGGCCATTATAAGAAATGGAAAGAGACACAAAGGAAGAAAGCGTATGCCTTATTGTGATGAAATTATAGACGGAGTCTATTCTATGCACGGTGTGTATAAGAATGGTTATACATTTTCCTTCTTCTTGGCCAAGAAGTTAATTGATAAAATAAATCCCTAAGGACATTCGCCTTGGGTGAATTTTACTTTCTTACACTGTGCTACACATGAGTTTGAGTAGGTATTTCCGTCGCGGCCGCAAACTGGCTGATAGATCTCCATGCATACACATGAATCAATGGACTCTTGGGCGTTTTTCTTGGAATTCGTCTTCGTCTTCGGTGAGAGTTCAGTACTGCATGCAGAAAATAAAAGTAGGGTAAGTAGTATCTTTTTCATATAGCTCCTCTATCATATTATATATGAAAGAGGAGATTTTACAATTTGATTATTCTATCGTTCCAGGAAGAGATCCTTCAACATTATCAATGACAAGGTCAACATATTCGCTCTTAGACTCTTCATCACCCTTTGAGTTCATTTGTTCTTCATCAACTAGGTGTTTCCAGTTGTGGTAGATTTTATTGTCCGGAGTCTCTAGTCCAGTTGAGTCTACATATAGTAGGTGCTTATTCTCATCTCTTAGTACATCTCTAAACTTTAAGTAGTTCTTGTATCCTCTGATGACTTTTATAAGCTTTATTTCTGTTGGGCCAAAAGAGTCTCTAAAGTAACTAGTTCCAGAAGTAAATGACTGCAGGTAGTACCAAGACTCTTCCATCGTATCTTTAAATGGTCTAGAACATACATAGTAGTCTTTACCTTTGAATGACTTAATCTTATTTGGTCTATAGCTACTTCCGTAGTTATGAGATCTTCTTCTCGCTGTTGCATTCTTATAAGCTTTAGACTTTAGTAGAATACAGTGGTTGTAATCTGCTGTTACGTCGATTACAAACTTCTCTACACCGATTGACTTACTTTCTGATACATCATCACCAAAAGATTGATTTTCGTAGTCGTTGTAGTTTATTCCTTTAGACACATCAAATAGTCTAATTCCAAGCCCAAAGAACTCACCAAAAGGTATTTTTACAGCGGCATCGATACCAGATCTAATGCTTGTGTATTCTGATTCACTTGTTCCTTTATAGATTGAAAACCTAGAGCCAACACTGAAGTTAAATCCATTTGAATATTTAGGATTAACCGTGTGAATCTTTGAGACGTGTCTCTTTATTTCTATTCCCATATATGATTCAGGGTTCTTTACACAATTGATAAAGTCGCTTGTTTCACGTGTTCCTATAAATGCACCAGGTTCTGTAATATTGTCTTTCCCAAGAGCAAGAGTACATAGTTGTCTTTTAAAGCTTTCTCTTTGTAATTTAGTGTCACCACTACTTAGAAGATTTAGCTTTCCTGTCTTAGTAAAAGTTTTAGCTATATGAATAATTCTGTTTTCTAAATTCTTTGTATTAAGCAGTTTCTGTGCATCTGCTACTGGTAAGTGGTTAAAGTTTTCGTTTGTAGCAGCTTGTTGAGAAGCAAAGATCTCAAGCGCACTTGGTTTGAACTTACTTGCAAATGCTCTTTTATCAGTAAAGAAGTTTAGGTTTTCAAATAAATAATCTACATAGTTTTTAAATTGAGTTTTTCTTGTATCTTCTTCAGATTTCTCTACACCTTCTAGGGACTCAATATCAAAGAAGTCTTTTGCATTAATATTTCCATCAAGAATACTTGAATTTACTTTTGTCGTTGTTGCTTTATGAGACTCTGGAGTATATCTCGAAGACGCATCATCTTTACTGCTTGTATTAAGTGCTTCGTTACTCATAACATTTGTTTTAATCCATGGAATCTTTGCTTTAAAGAAACCTGTAACAACACTTGATTTTAGACCAATTTCTTCGTCAATTGGCTCAAGCTTGAAGATTGAAACAGTTCTCAGTGCCATTCTAGGAAGGTCTGCAACTTTGATTGGAAGATCAATAAGTGTGTTAATAGTTCCATTTACAACTTCAACTTCTTTTTCTGCTCCTGTAATGAAAGTGAAATCATCAAAGTTTGTAGAATCTATTTCCATCTCTGCGTGATTAGGAGCAAGAAGCATGAACTTTAGTTTAAATCTACCTTGCTCAAGTCTCTCATATCTTGGAGTATTGAATCTGTGACCTCTGTCAATTCGCGGGTTAAGCACAATTTGATAAGTCTTTGCAATTGTAAGGTTCAAGTGTTTGTTAACTGTGAAGTTATCAACATTGTTACCGATTAAGATATACATCACCCCGTCAATTTGAAACTTATTCATTTGCTTGATTGGGTTTTCTTCAGCTTTGCCAAATCTTGCATCTACTAGGTCATTATCCCAAGGGTTTAAAAGTAATCCTGTTGAAATAGATTCTTCTTTTAAAGGACCCTCTTTTACAAGAACTGTTAATTCGCTATTCATCCAGTGTGAGTAGTTATGTTGAACATATCTAGACTTTTTTCTATATTTAAAACAACCTTTATGATTTGTTGTAACTTTAATTATCTGAGTATCTTCGATTTCTCTATTGTTAAAAGTCAGCTCTAGTAATCTATCTCTAAGTGGTGTGTTAGTTGCTTTTGCGTAAACACATGAAGAGAACTCCATTTGGTATTCTAGGTACTTCACATCACTTCTTTTAAGTTGTGTAGAAGCTGCTTTAATTGTCATCTTTACTTCATCAAGAATAAGCTTGCTATCAAGATCATTCTTTGTAAGTGCAGAGTTATTTACATTCTGACATCCTTTTGCTCCAGCTACACTTAGGTTTGTAAATACTTGGTTTGAAGGGTCGAGAGTATATTTCAAGTTAATACTTGCACTCTCTTGTGGAAGAGTAAGTGTGCGATTAACTTCTGAACAGTTTAGAGCAACACCGTAGTTGATTGTTTTGATCTCTGACCAAGTGACACAACCACTTGCATCTGTAGTTAGCTTATCGTTAATTCCTGTGATTGATACTTCTTTAGCATTCAATGCTCTTACGCCTGTAGGATCTTTTAGACATGCTTTAAGAGTGAAGCGCACATCTTGAATTTCTTGCGTTAGAGAGCTTTGCCCAGAGACTATTGCTTGAGCACTAACTCTACTAAATGAAGAGAGTTGTAGTGAGTTGTTGGCCGATGCTTCTTTGTCTTTTACCCCAAAAGAGCAACTTGCTACAAGTACACTTAACAATAGAAGAGATAGAAGTCTTCTAAAATAGATCATATGTTTTCCTTAAGCTAAAGAGTATTACTGTCTCATCTGATTGATAAACATTTTGATTGATTACTTTATTTGAAATTAATTCTGCTCCAAGATTTATTTGCTTAGGCATATTCTTGTATTCAAATCTAATTCTATTTCCTTCTTTATTTGCCATCCCGTATCTCGAAGAGTTGTAGTAGGCCACTGAGGCGTCAGCATCAATGCTAAAGTTTTCAATTTTAAGTGAGTAGCGATTACCTTCAGAAGCATAAGTAAGTTTAGCTCCAGCTCTGTAGGCCGAGTTATTCTCACTTGCTGCAGTATTCTTTAATGTATTTCCATTTAGTTCTAACTTGTAGTTATTAGATATATCAAAAGCGTACTTAAGATCGATATTCCATCCACTATAAGTATTGGCCAGGACTCCGTTTCCTTTATTAATAGGTGTTCCTGAGTTACCAAGTAGGATAGACTCATAGGCAACAGAGTTTGAAATATTGTCATAAGCAAAGTGAGTAAGACTAAATTTGATATCTCCAATATATAGTTGTTGATCTATTACAAGAGACTCAGCATAGAATCTTGGATCACCTTCTTCAGTTACATCTATTCTTTGCGATAAATTTCTATTATTAGGTATTGCTTGTGTTGCAACTACAGAAAATAATGTATCTAAAACTTTATATTGAAATTTCTCTTTGGCAGCAATGAACCCTTTCTTGTCTACAACCATTGGAGCATCTAGGAAAGATTGATTAATTACTCCACCTTCTAGTTCAATTAGCTCTAGCGGTGAGTACGAAACTAAGGCCTCTTTAAGATAGTTTCCATTGCTTGGTGTGTAGATATTATTGTCACGAGCACTTGAGCTAGAGCCTGTCTCGAAATTCATTCCAGCGCTTAATCTTGTATGAAGCTCTGGAGTGAGAAAGTACTTAGCGTATGCGCTTACTCCAATACCCATAACGCTTGCTGTATTAAGGGTACTGTCTGATTTAACGCCGCCAAGTCCAAGTCCAATCTTTACATCTGTATCTTTATTTTTATTTTCGTTACTTGTTGTGCTAACTGCTTGTGCGAAAGTAGACATCGAAACTAAAGATATTCCTATTGCTGTTGCGATAATTTTCTTAGTTGGTGTCATAGTTAGCCTTACTTAAGTTATGTATTAGTTAAACTAATATATACAGCGCTGTGATGCAATGCATACTTTCTTTTTTATATAGCTTATTAGAGCAAGATCGATACCATGATTGCGGAACAATATTTTCTGGAAATTTTCAAGATAACAGCAACTTATATGCACTAAATGAACACTAAATTGACAACTCTTTATCAGGTGTACAAAGTCTGGTCACATTCATTTAACTTTATTTAGTAAGCTAAGTTACTGAATGTATATGTTAAAACTTTTTATGTTTTCGTCATTTAATGACGATAATAGAGCTGTGAAATTATATCTATTTATACTGATATTTATGGTTGCTTCTTGCGCATCTAACTCTCGTGTTCCGGCCCAACTCGACCCAGTAGATATTGTCTTCGATTTAGATTGGACTCTGATTAAGCAGTTAAAAAGAGGTGAGAACTTAGAGGGTGAGAATATTATTCACTATCAAGATGAAGTTTATCGTCTAAATGATGGCGCCATTGAATTGTTAGAGTACTTAAGTTCAAGGCCCGATGTGAGAATAAGCTACTATAGTGGAGGGCAAAGTGCTCGTAATATTGAGGTCTTAAAACAAATTAATATCTTAAAATCTAACGCCTATATTTTAGCTTATAAGGTTTTAAGTAGGGAGGACCTTGAAGTCATTAGCACTGATGAGTCTCTTGCGTTTACTGATAGATTTAAGAAGAATTTGAAGCTCGTTAATTCGGACTTATCATCACTTGTTCACATTGATGATGATATACGCTTTGCTAGTAATGAAACTCAAAGTAGAAACTTTCTTTGGTTACAAAGTGTTCTTTATCACATTGAGCAGCCAGATCAAGTTGCTATGACAAAGGGCCCATTTGATCCAAAGACTAAGCATGCTCGTCTATTTGATAAGAAGAAATTATTCATGGTGAAGGATATATTGCAAAAGTCTCTAGAAAGCAGAAAGAGCAACGACTTTGTAGACTCTGTCCATAAGCATTCACGCCAGTGGAATTTTAAAGCAAATAAATTCGAAGCAGCTCAAGCGAGGCCTTTTCTAAAAGAGCTAAGGGGGAGTAGTTGTCAGGATCTAATATTTAACTTTTTAGTAGTCTTTTAATTTTAATATCTAACTCTTCTTCGTTCCATGGCTTATATATATAGTCGCTAGCACCATGCTTTATGGCCTCTAGGATATCCATTTTCTCACTTTCCGTTGTAAACATTAGGACTGGGATATTGTTAAAGTGTTTTGACTTCTTAATGGCCTTAACGAAATCTACTCCAGAGTATTCTGGCATTTGTAGATCACAGATAATGATATCTATATACTTACCTTCGCGTTTAAATTGCTCAAGAAAGGTTATGGCCTCTAAAGCACCAGAGCAGTGTCTAAATTCTCCCTTATATCCCAGCATAGAAAGATGGTCTTTTAGCATACTAAAATAAAAAGACTTATCATCAATAATTAGGAAATTTGTTTGTGCCATTGTGTTATTATAAAGGTAAGTCAGATTTTTTTAAATACTTATTATGGAATTTTATGGACTCGAATGATGGAATTAAGTTATTAATGCAAGTGCTTATCGGTATTCTTGTAATTTTGTTTATTTTTGCAATGTATTTGAAACATAAGCCAAGAGAAGTAATTGAAGGAAATGAAGCGCAGATCGAATTTGTTAACTAGAAAAAAGTGGTCGCCTATACTAGAATTGAACTAGTGACCTCAGCGTTATGAATGCTGCGCTCTAACCAACTGAGCTAATAGGCGGTCAACTTTTGTGTTGGTGATATTAATAAAGCATTTTAGTACAGTCAATAGATAAATGTAGTAAATTGTTAGTTTTTTCTATGAGTTATAAATATGAAATCATTAGAAACAGTGCAGTGTGGACGAAATTATCAAATCTTAATGCACTTAAAACGCTTCATTGAGGGACTAAATTTACTAGATTCTGGCAGTGTGTTGGTAGGGCTGTCTGCCGGTGTGGATTCCATGAGTTTGGCCTATATGCTTAAATGGCTTGAAAAGCATCATGGAATGAGTAAGGTTAAGGCCGTCCATATTAATCATGGGACGAGGGTCCAAAGCGACCAAGAAGAAAATCACCTTAGAAAGTTTTGCAAAGATTTAGGCATCCCATTAATAGTTAAACACCTTGAGCTCTCGCTTGATTTACCAAATTTTGAAAATACTGCTCGTAACGAAAGATACAAAATATTCAAAGAGCAGGCCCATATGCATTCTCTAGTTGCTCTAGGCCATCACGTTGATGATTCATTTGAGTGGAGTTTAATGCAGCAAATGAAAACCTCAGAACCTAAGAGCTGCTTGGGGATACCTGTGGTTAATGGGATTATCCGCAGACCGCTAATGTGCCTAACAAAAGAACATATCATATCCTTTGCCACGAATGCACAGATTCAATGGTATGAGGACTTAAGTAATGAAGACACTCGTTTTGAGAGAAACTATATGCGCCAGGAGATTATCTCTAAGCTTAAAACGAGGTATTCTAAAATACTTAAGAACTATGTAAATCGCTCTAATAAAGTTGCTAAAATGTATGGATTGAATATTTCCTTGGCCACTCAAAAAATACCTTCAAAAGTAGTTAAGCGCTCTTGGAAGAAAAAGGCCGTCTGCTTTATCAATGCCGATTTTAAATCCAATTTTAATGGACAAGAAGAGAAGGTCCTAGAGGCCGTGAGAGACCTCTCAAATGCCAATAGGGGAACAACTCATGATCAAGTACAAAAGTTATTGAGAATGTCACATACGGGAAAGTCAGGGCCATTAAGTTTCTCTGGTGGGGTTATAGGTTATAACTTCAAAGGTGTCCTTGTGCTGCTAAGTGAGCAAGGAACTAAGGAAGTAAATCTCCTAGATGATTTACTCATACATCAATTAATGAGCTCTCAGCAAGCTTCTCAGATTCCTGAGAGAATGCTTAAAGCAAGGCTCTTTTATAATGAGAATTACTTTCCACCGTTTTTGGCCATAGGCCCTAAATCAAATGAGGATATTTTAAGAGGTCAGAGAGCGATTAATCCACTTCTACCAAAGACAACTCAGTACTGTTTGGAAAACGGTATTTGGTTTCAAAGTCTGGCCCATATTCTAGACTCAAAGCAGAAAAAATTGACCTTTTTCTTTTAAAAATGAAAATGCTCCGTGCCAAGGGTTTAATTTTGTTAAACTAATCTCTAATATTTAAGTGTGAAAGGCTTGAATGTTTAAATAATCATCACTAGAATAAAGGACTTATACATCTCGATATGGTTATCGAGACTAATTTAATAATTAAGGAAGATAATGAAACAACAACAGAAATCTTGGGCACTATGGCTTTTTCTATTTCTTGCTATGGTCTTATTATGGCAAGCGACTAGCCAGTCTATTAAGAAAGAGAAAATCGTTGAGTACTCAACATTCTTGCAACAAGTTCAATCCAAATTCGTCTCTGACGTAACTTTCATTGGTGAGTTATCTATTAAAGGTACTTATAAAGAAAGTTATGAAAATGGTGATAAGTTTACTGTTATTGGTAAGACGGATGAATATACTAAGAAGTATCTCCTAGATAATGGTGTAGCACTAAAGTACCAAAAGGAACAAAGTGGAAGTCTATTTACGACTTTACTCGTTCAGTGGGCCCCAATGCTTATTCTGTTCGTACTTTTTTGGTTCTTCTTAAAGCAATTACAATCTGGTGGCGGAAAGGCCATGAGTTTTGGTAAATCAAAAGCAAAGCTTTTGAATTCTCAAGATAAGAAAGTTACTTTTGATGATGTCTCAGGTGTTCAAGAAGCAAAAGAAGAGCTTGTTGAAGTCGTAGACTTTTTAAAAGATCCAAAGAAATACACAAGCCTTGGAGGTAAAATCCCTAAAGGTTGTTTATTAGTAGGACCTCCGGGGACAGGTAAGACTTTACTTGCAAGAGCTGTTGCTGGTGAAGCAGATGTTCCATTTTTCTCAATTTCAGGTTCTGACTTTGTTGAGATGTTTGTTGGTGTTGGTGCTTCAAGAGTTAGAGACCTCTTTGAGCAAGGTAAGAAGCAAGCTCCTTGTATCATCTTTATTGATGAGATCGATGCAGTAGGACGTCACCGTGGACACGGTATGGGTGGCGGACACGATGAGAGAGAGCAGACTTTGAACCAACTTCTTGTAGAAATGGATGGTTTTGAATCTAATGAAGGCGTTATTATAATGGCCGCTACAAATAGAATTGACGTTCTTGATCCTGCACTTCTTCGTCCAGGTCGATTTGACAGAAGAGTTTCTGTTGGACCACCAGATGTTAGAGGGAGACTTGGTATCTTAAAGGTTCACGCAAAGAAGACACCTCTAAATGATAATGTAGATCTAGAAGTTGTTGCTAAAGGTACTCCTGGTTTTACTGGTGCTGATTTAGCAAACCTAGTGAATGAAGCTGCACTAACTGCTGCTCGTCTTGGGAAGAAGAAGTTAGATATGGGAGACTTTGAGTCTGCTAAAGATAAAGTTTTAATGGGACCTGAAAGAAGATCAATGGTTATTTCCGATAAAGAAAAAAGAGTAACTGCTTATCATGAAGCTGGTCACACTTTAGTTGGAATGCATCTTCCTCATACTGATCCTATTCACAAAGTTTCTATTATGCCTCGTGGAGGTGCTCTAGGTGTTACTCAAACTCTTCCAAGTGAAGATATGCATAACTTAACTAGATCTAAGTCTGAAAACTTAATCGCCTTCTTAATGGGTGGTAGATGTGCAGAAGAAATAGAGTTTAATGAAATTACTAATGGAGCTTCTAACGATATCGAAAGAGCAACTCAACTTGCTCATAGTATGGTTTGTTCTTGGGGAATGTCGCCTAAGATGGGACCAAGAAACTTCTCTAAACCTGGTAGCTCGCCTTTTGGTGGTCAAGGTATGGACTCTATTGGTTACTCTGAAGATACGGCCAACTCCATTGATGAAGAGATCAATACTTTCATCGATACAAATTATAAACTGGCCTTAAAAATTCTAAATGATAACAAAGATGCTTTAGATAGAATTGCTGAGGGTCTTATTCTTTGGGAAACTCTTGATCTTAATCAAGTTCAAAATTTAGTTGATGGTGTTGATATTGGAGTTCCAATTATTGAGCCGAAGGTCTCTGAGCAAGCTCCAAGTGAAGCTGCACCAGAAGCCGCTGATGTAGAAACATCACAAACGTCTTCTGAAGACGCAAAGGACTCAGATCCTGTTCCAGTTTCCTAATAAAACAGTAAATTCAAATTTTTCTATGATGGGGGTGATTAATATCACCCCTAATTCTTTTTCCGATGGTGGGAAGTTCCTTGGCCGTGAAGAAGTTTTGAATCAGTTAAAAGTACTTAAGAATCAAGGAGTACGTATCTTTGATTTTGGAGCCGAATCCACTGCTCCTTTTAACGATCCCATTAGTAGCGAACTAGAATGGACTCGATTAGCTCCAATACTTGAGTCAGTATTAGATTCTCAAGCTCTAGATCAGAGGGAAGATTCGATTTCAATTGATACTTATAAGTTTGATGTTTTCAAACAAGCATATGAACTTATTAGAAAGAAGGGTTCATCTTTTAAAGTAATTTGGAATGATGTTTCTGGAAAATTGGAAGATGAGGTTATTGAGTTTTTAAAGGAGCACGACTTTAAGCTCGTTATTTCTCATAATCTATGTCCCGATAGAATAAGAACTAGCTCTCATATGGATTTCACTTGTGAGCATATTGATTTAGTGAATTACTTCAGTTGTTATGAACAAAAATTAAAGTCCCATGATCTATTAAGTAAAGTTATCTTTGATCCATGTTTTGGATTCTCTAAAACCGTTGAGCAAAATTATGAGCTTCTCTCATCCATGCAGAAGTGGCTTGATCCAAGGTTTCAGTGGATTCTTGGTGTATCACGCAAGTCATTTCTACAAAAGCTTTGTAGTAGCGATGATAAGGCCCAGAGGACTCAGCAGTCTGAATATCTACATACACTTTTAATATCTCGATGGATGAAGACCTTTAAGACTGAAAATATTCTCATTAGATTGCATGACCCGGCCGTGTTCAATAGTGCTTCTTTAGTTTAAATCGGTTAAAGATGAAATAACTTCACGATTTTTAGAGTATATTTTGTTTAGCCTTGTATCTTCTTGTCATTACGCATTAGCTTTTCTAAAAAAGACTTTCTATAAAAATTTTAGGAGAGTCTATGAAGTTTGCAGTTTGCACAGTTTTGGCATTACTAACGATGAGCTCGTTTGCAGCACCACAAAAAGTCGTCTATGGAGACGATAACAGAGTTCTATTAAGTAACTCAACAAATGAGAATTTTAAAACATGGGCCAAGGCAACTGCCGCTATGATTCCTTCAAATAAAGTAAGGTTTCCTCAGCTTGATGACTTATATCCTGATACAATAAAAGTTTTTTCTGAAACTTTAAAAGAATCTCGTAACTTGTGTGAGGGAGGAAAGTTTGCTGAACAACTTACAGCTGCTAATTGTTCTGGTTTCTTGGTTAAAGAAGGTGGAGTGCAATATATTGTAACCGCTGGTCACTGTATGAGAGCTCAAAGTGACTGTGACTCAAATGTTTGGGCCTTTGGGTATGATTCATCTGTATCTGTTGAAGCTCCATTTTTAGCTACTCAAAATGTTTATAAATGTGCAGAAATCGTTGACACAAAATTATCTAATATTTCTGACAATGATTACGCTGTTGTTAGATTAGATAGAGAAGTTGAAGGCGTGACTCCCCTTGAATTTAGAAAGGAAGGAAAAGTTTCTGAATCTACAGAATTAGTTGTAATCGGTCATCCTTCAGGTCTTCCTACTATTATTAATGATAAAGGAACTATTCGTGAAAATGATAATGACTTCTACTTTGTTGCTAATCTAGATACTTTTGGCGGAAATTCTGGTTCAGCTGTTTTAGATGCTGAAACTGGTCTAGTTGAAGGAATCCTTGTTAGAGGTGAAGATGATTACGAATGGGTAAGTCTTGACGAAAACCAAAGCTGCTATAGACCACTAGTTTGTGAAGAAGGTAAGTGTAGAGGAGAGGATGTTACAAGAATTACAAATATTTCAATTCTTACTGGAAAGGAAGCTCCTTTTGAAGAGGAAGAGGCTAGTTATGATAGAAACTACCCAAGATATAGTCCTTGGATAGACCCTGATCACGATTATGACCCATACCCTTGGGAGTTTGATTTTAACGATCTTTATTAAGTGATATCGGCCTTCATGGAGATGAGAAAGCTCTCATCGACTTCGAAGGCCCTCTTGTAATCATAATACGGAATCTTTGGATAGAGATGATGTATTAGATGATAGTTCTGACCTAGCATTAAATAATTTAAAATTCTTCCTTTTATAATTCGAGTATTCTTATACTTGTCAGTTTGCTTGTGGGGATGGTGTGGAATCCATGCAAAAACCATTGATAGAATTGCTAGTCCACCAAGGGCCGGAAGCACCCAGATCATTAGAGGATAAATATAACCAAATTTTGAACTAAGAATTATAAACGAAGTTACAAAAATAATATTCATTATATTAGAAGTAATGAAGATATCTCTTTTCTTGTAAGCTCCTTGCTTGAAAATATTATAATAGGCCACCAGATAAATAATTGGTAGCTTTATAATAGCAATGAAGACATTGCTTGAAGACATGAATAGGTCTGGATCTTTTCCTACTTGATTGGTTTTACTATGATGACGTAGATGTTGAAGCTTTAGTACAGAAAACGGTGCTAGTAGTGTGTACCCGCTTATATAACCGATAAGATTTTCAATAAGTTTAAACTTCTTAATACTTGCACTAATATTTTCATGACAGGCCTCATGTAGAGGAGTGAATAGCCCGTAGGATAGTAACGAGTTTAAGATGACTGCTGTCCAAAGTGGAATGAGACCACTATAGGCCAAAATCGATACAATAATGTAGAGTGACAAAAGCATAGTAAATAATGCCAAGGTCCTTGTCGCAAACTTCTTAGGGTAGAAATCTTTTTTAATTGTATTCATAGATAGTATTTTAGATAACTTTGCTTTTTTCTCTAGCTCATTGAAAACTTTACTTTCAGCTTAATGTAAATGTTTAAAATTTAGGCACTCTATAGAATGTTGCAATCTCTGTAAGTTCTATTAGAATAGTTGTATGAGCTTAAAAATAGGTCAAGTCGCCCTTCATTCTAAGAATAAACTCACTCTCGCTTCTTTTTTAAGTGAATTGTTGGATATGGAGTTGTCCCACTCGGGTGAGGCGATACGTTTGGAAGACGATAATTTCACTTTAATTATTATTGAAGATCCTTCAATGAGTGTTGTTTCAAATATGGTTATTGACTTTTTCACTGACTCTTTAGAAGAGCTGCAAGGGCTTATTCAAAAAGTTGAATTCATAAAGTATCGTTACCGCATCACTTTTGTGACCGATGAGGGAAAGGTTCTTGAGGATGTAAAGATCCATAATATCGGTCATTTACACTACTTTTTTCTAAGTGATACTGATGGAAGACGCTGGAAATTCTCCTACAGAAGTTAGAAGACACGGCCTGTCAACCCCTCCCTGTAAAAAATGTAAGAAGTTGTAAGTATACATAAGCAATTCGCTTGGGTTTAATACTTTTACTCTTTTTCGAGCAATTAATAAGGAAGGTTATATGAAATTAAGGATGATCCTAACGACAGCAGTAATGACTTTAACTGCGTTAACAGCACAAGCATCAATGGATAAAGTTGTATACGGTGAAGATAACAGACTTGATATCTTTGAAGTTACAAATCCAATGCATTTGAAATTAGCGAAAGCAACTGCAGGATTAGTTAAATCATATAGTGTAGAAGACATGAGAGATGGTCAGTCTAAACTATCTGGTGGAAGTTTAAGTGTATGTTCTGATGAAAAATTTGATGGTCAAATGACTGCAGCTTTTTGTTCAGGATTTCTAGTAGATCATAAAGGTGAGCAATTCTTTGTAACTGCTGGTCACTGTATTGATTCTCAAAGAGCTTGTGAAGGAATCAAATTCGTATTTGATTATAATGTACAAACTCCAGGTCAAACTCAACACAAAGTTCCTACATCTTCAGTTTATAGTTGTAAGAAGCTAGTTGATAGAGTTCTTTCAAGATCAAATAGCAATGATTACGCAGTTGTTAAGCTTGATAGAAAAGTTGAAGATAGAGAAGCATTAACTTTTAGAACAGAAGGTAAAGTTTCTACAGGTGAAGAAATTCTAGTAATTGGTCACCCTTCAGGTCTTCCTACAAAGGTTGCTGGAGACGCATTTGTTAGAAATAACAATAACTCAATTTACTTCTCTTCAAACTTAGATACTTTTGGTGGTAACTCTGGTTCTGCAGTATTTAATGCAAGAACGGGTGAAGTTGAAGGAATTCTAGTAAGAGGTGAGCAAGATTACGTTTTCAGAAATGGTTGTAAAGCTCCTAAGTACTGTGAGATGGATAGCTGTCGTGGTGAAGATGTAACTAGAACGACTGCAATCAACTTCTTTAAAAGATAATTACATTTAAGAATTATATTAGAGGGGCCCGTTTTTACGGGCCTTTTTATATTTTAATTAAGTTGCTAACCAACTAAGACCTATTAGACTCTATCTATGGCCAAAAAATCATTTTTTAGATCAACTTATAAGAAAGACCTACTGCTTTATTCAATTATTTCTGTATCGATAATTCAATTGGTATTCCTATATAGATTCTACTTTGACGGTTTCTTGATCTGTGTTTATTTTTTACTTCCGTTTATACCAATTAATACTGCAGCAATTATTCTCCTTAAAAAGCATGAGAGACATTATAGCTCATATATGATCTGCTTTAGTGGCGCTTTAACAGCTGTTACTTTGATATGGCTCTTTGGTGGATTTAAGGCCCCTGCTCCATTTTGGATAGCTTTTAGTCCATTATTCTTTGGAGCGTTGTTTGGCAGAAAATCGCTTCCCGTTAGTATTGCGTATATGCTTAGCTCATATGCAATCTTTTACTTCTTTGACTCGCCAATTCAGCTACAGCCAAAGGCCTATCTAGAAGAGAAGCTTGTTAATCTTGCTATGCTATCGCTTATAATTCCTATTGTTGTTTATGGTTACTTGAACTCATTTGATAAGTACCAGAGAAATCTTAATGAACAATACCGAAGAAATAAGAAACTATTGCGAGTGTTATTACATGATATATCTAATCCCTTATCAGTAATTCGCTTTATCCATAAGAAAATAAAAGCTTCGATTGATCCTACTTTGGCCCAAAAACTAGAAGCAAATTCTAGTGCTATTTATAAAATTATTGATGACGTCAAACTCTATGAAGAAGGGAGCTCTAATAAGGAAAGATTCTTTAAAGAAGTTATTAGTGCAGATTGTGTCCTAAAAGATATTCACAATATATTTGATGAAATTGCTCATAAAAAAGGTGTTTCGATTATTGTAGAAAACTTCTTAAGCGATGAAATTCAAATTAAAACAAATCTAGGTCTACTACAAAATCAGATATTATATAACCTCATCTCTAATGCTATTAAGTTCACTCCTAAAGGAAGTAATGTAACAATTAGGGCCAATTGCATAGGTGGCAAAGTTGTCTTTGAAGTCTTAGACGAAGGCCCAGGAATAGAGAAATCTAAGATAATTCTATTAGATTCTGATCAGAGGATTCATAGCTCTCTTGGCACTGATGGGGAACTAGGTAGTGGTTATGGACTAGGTCTTGTTGTTTATTTTCTAAAGAATCTAGGTGGAGAGTTGGATGTATTAACCTCTGAAACTGAATCTGAAATTAGCTTAGGAACTTTATTTAGAATTCAGATACCTGAGTATATTACTCCGTAAGGTTGTCAAAAATTCTACTTTCAAACTCTCTAGCGTCAAAATATCACGGTCACAATGACACTTCACAATGATAAGTAGCTGAATTTCACCAATAAGTATTGGCATGAAATCTGCTTATACTTAATTAAGTATTCCTAGGATGGGAGTACTAGAGAGAAATCATCAAGGAAGATGACACATGAGAGATTTTACTACTAAGCTTGGCCTTATCTTAGGTGCGAGTGTTTTATTCTGTAATGCTTCGGCCAAGAATCGACTTATCATTAAGTACAAACCAATGATAGCTAACTCAAGGGCAACAAATGAATTACCAGTTTTAAAAAAGAAATTTGATTCGACCGTGACAATGAATAAGGAGATGAAGCTTCTTAAAGATTCCGCTATGGTTGAATATGTTGAAGTGGATACTCTGTTAAACACTCAACAAATTGAAGTACAGGCCTTCGCAAATGATTCTCGCTACTATGAACAATGGGCACTTGGTACAGGCGATGGTGGTATAGAAGTTTCTAGTGCATGGAATGATACGACTGGTTCATCTAGTATTGTAGTTGCTGTAGTTGATACTGGGATTAGATATCATTCTGATATAAGTTCTAAAATTCTTCCTGGTGCTGATTTAGTAAGTGATGCTACCTATGCTAACGATGGTGGTGGTCGAGATGATGATCCAAGCGATCCGGGAGATTGGGTTAGCTATGGGGATCCTTGTTATCAAGGAAGAAGCTCTAACTCTTCTTGGCATGGAACACATGTGGCAGGAATAATTGCAGCTAGTACAAATAATAATAGAGGGATGGCAGGAGTTAATTGGAATGCAAAGATCGTCCCGGTTAGAGCTTTAGGTAAGTGCGGTGGTTTTACTTCAGATATAGCAGATGCAATTAAGTGGGCGGCCGGAATATCTGTCTCAGGTGTGAGTAATAATGCAAATCCTGCTGATGTGATCAATTTAAGCTTAGGTGGAGCAGGTCCATGTTCTGCTTATATGCAAGATGCAATTAATCAAGCAAAGAGTAGAGGTGCAGTTGTTGTTGTGGCCGCGGGAAACTCATCACAGAATTTAGATACTAATGAATTTACACCAGCTAATTGTCAGGGTGTTCTAGTAGTAGGTTCTAATACGCAAAATGGTTATAAGTCATCCTTTACGAACTATGGAAAGGTGATCGATGTTAGTGCTCCGGGAGGAGGTAATGGCTCTAGTGTTTTAAGTTTAGGCAATACAGGAAGCACAACTCCTGGAACTGATAGCTATGTTTATTATAGTGGAACAAGTATGGCGGCTCCACATGTTGCTGGGATCGTCTCTCTTATGAAAAGTGTGAATCCATCTCTTTATCCAGATCAATTAATGGCATTAGTAAAAGAAGCTGCTAAGAGTTTTCCATGGAATAGTGGTTGTTCTGAACAGAGCTGTGGAAATGGAATCGCCCTTGCGTGGCGTTCTGTAGAGCTTGCTTTATCTGAGTCAGCAGATCCTAATTTTCGTGATGAAGAAGATGTTCTTGCAGGGAGTGCACCGTTAGGCTCTTCTACTTTAAATACAACTACGGGCTCAGGTGGACTTTGTGGAAGTGTCATCTATAAAGGAGAGTTTGATTCAAAGAATAGTAATTCAGATGGATCTGGTCCTCTTTCAATGATGGTTTTAATAATTCTGTTAGGGATTTCGTTTAGTGGTTTTGCGAAATTCAAAATAATGGGTGACTCTTAAATGAGTCACCCATATATTTTTATCTACAAATTGAAGTGTAAGTTTCGATTCTATTTCTTGAATTTTCAATAGACTTAAAAAGACCTACTGGAGTAGTTTGCTCTAAAACTTTCATTCTCATATCAGTTGTAGTGTAGCGGTAGAAGTACTCAACATTTCTACGACCATATCTAGTAACAGGATAGTCAGTACAAATATTTCTACAAACTGTTCTACCTCTATCATTTGTTCTACATTCTCTTCTACAAGTAGTTTCATAAACAGTATAGCTACAAGATTCTCTTTCTCTATATGTGTCTGAGTCTTCGCTAGTAGTTACGATCTTTCCATCAAAGTCATACTCTTGATTAATATCACTTCCAGCAATGAAGAACTCATCATTGTATCTATTAATATTTAAGTTCTCAGGAAGTTTGATTTTGATTTTCTTGTCAATACCTTCAAAGTCGATTTTTAACTTATCTGCTGATGTGAACTTAATTGAAGTTTTGTACTCATTCGTAGGTACAGATACTTTAACTAACTTGCTTGAGAAGATACTCTTTTTAGTTTTAAAGACTAGATCTTTCTTTGCCTTAAATGTTCCATCAAAGTCCTGACATGAGACGAGACTTAATAGTAGTGCTAGTAAAATGGATTTCTTCATATTCTCTCCTAATAATAAAGTGTGACGAGCTAAACATATGAAATTTAGAACACTTTTTAAAGGAAAATGAAGCTTTGTAAGAAAAAATGTAAGTTTTACTAACGTAGAATCAGTTAGTTATATTCTTTAGAGATAGAGAACAAGGACCCTAGGCTGCTTGATCTAGAAATGTGCAAATTACTTTAATGCCATCGTCTTCAATTCGGCACTCCTGCACCTCACAGGCAACAGGGTAGTGGGTATTTTTAAGCGTCTTTATTTTCTTATTATTGACCTTAATAGTTGCATGCAGCGGAAGCTCCTGTTCAGTTATCAAGGTTAGAGTATTGTCGTCATAAGAGATGACCTTAAAGTCGTGAA
The DNA here is from genome assembly GCF_004006665.1 of Halobacteriovorax sp. HLS. Classification (NCBI taxonomy): domain Bacteria; kingdom Pseudomonadati; phylum Bdellovibrionota; class Bacteriovoracia; order Bacteriovoracales; family Halobacteriovoraceae; genus Halobacteriovorax; species Halobacteriovorax sp. HLS. The sequence goes on along the minus strand of NZ_QOCL01000003.1, from coordinate 486,476 downwards.
TGACATTAGTTACTTCTAAAATAGAGATGAAGTCATTCTTTCTATTGGCCCTGACAGTATGTTCAATTTCGCAAATTTCATAAATCTTCTCGAGCATAACGATTAAGTTATCCGTCTTTAATAAATATTCGCTAGCTCCTAATTCAAAAGCTTGGGTAATTTCTTTTATATTATTCTTTGCTGTTAGCATTACAAATTTAGATTTATGTGTTGATTTATTATCTTTTAACTTCTTCAGTAATTCGAGTCCAGACATCTCAGGCATCATAAGATCTATAAGAAGTAGATCTGGCGTAAAGTTTCCTTCTTTTAGAACGTCTAGGGCCTGTAGTCCATTATTGGCAGTCTCAATAATAAATCCATCTTTAGTTAGGTTTTTTGAAAGTAGTTTTTGATAATCATCATTATCATCAACAAGTAGTATTTTCTTTGGCCGCATCATTACCTCACTTTATGTAATCTATTAAATCGAAGAAATAACTCAATTTTATGAAGCAATTGTTAAGTAATATTGTTCTTATGATGCCAAGGTAATTTTATATCCCTCTCCATACACAGACTGTATTGAAAAATGAGAAGGCTTAATCTTTCTTCTAAGAGCAGAAATATACGTATCGATCATTCTGTCATTAGCTGAGAAATTCCCCGGAGAAATATGATCTAAAATTTTTTCTCTACTTAGAACTCGGTTCTTATTCTTTAAGAGGAGGTGAATGATTTTGAATTCACTACTTGTGAAGTGAATTTTTTCACCTGTAACATGTACTTCTTGAGAAGGTATATTTAAGACTATATCATCAAAGTTTTGAATTTCACTGGTATCGATAGAACTTACGCTCTTTAGTACTGCAGTGATAACTTCTTTTAGTTCATTGGGCTCAAAAGGTTTTTCGATATATTGAATGGCCCCAAGTTTATAGCCCGTAATTCTAGAATTACTTCCAACTTTACTTGATAGGAATATGATAGGAGTATTTTTAAATTCTTCTTTAGACTTTAGCTGACTGCAAATTTCGTAGCCACTAGTATCTGGTAACATTATGTCGAGAACTATAAGATCTGGCTTAAAATCATAGGCCTTAGTCATAACTTCATCGCTTGTCTGCGCTTCTTCTAGGATGAAATTATTTTCAAGCGTTTTTCTAATTAAAAGCCTGACATCTTCACTATCATCTACAATAAGAATTTTAGATTTAAGCATGGTAACACCTTTTTTCATTAATACTTTTCAATTAATTTTATTAGCAAATAGAAAAAAATCACTTTTAGATTTCCTAAAGATTATTAACTGATAAAAAGCTGTATTTACAAAGGCTTATTGGAATAGCTTATTTACGTCACCGGCAAGTTTTCTTTGTTCAAATCCGCAGAGTATATTTTCGGCAACAATCTCTGCCATCTTATACCTGGCCTCAGTTGTGGCGGAGCCAATATGTGGTGTTATAAGTATATCGCTCTCATTATAAAGAGGGTGGTCTTTTGGTAGAGGTTCAGGTTCAGTTACATCAAGTCCTGCACTATAGATTAGTTTATCTCTAACTGCTCTTAAAAGGTCATCTTGTTTGATTATTTGACCTCTGGCCGTATTGATAAGTAGGGAAGTCTTCTTCATTTTTCTAAAGGATTCAATATCGAAGACTTCTTTTGTATCTTCATTTAAATCACAGTGGATTGAAATAATATCACTAGCACTTAATAATTGCGAAAATTCAACCTTAGTTGCGCCTAGTGAGTTTTCAAATTCTTTTTTCGAACTTCTAGCACAGTAGATGATCTCCATATCAAAGGCCTTCTTACATAGAGAGGCGAATTCTTGACCAATTCTTCCCGCTCCATAGATGCCAAGAGTTTTTGCGCGAAGGTTTTGTCCAATATAACCTAGAGGTTCCCATCCTTTCCATAATCCATTTTTTGCGTCAGAGGCACTAGTTGTAATCTTCCTCGATATATTGAGTAGTAGGGCAAAGGCAAGGTCTGCTGTTGCCTGTGTTAGGACATCTGGAGTATTGCCAATAGCTATCTTTAATCTTGTGGCCGTTTGCGTATCAATATTATTATATCCGACGGCGTAGTTTGTAATAACTTTTAAGTGAGAGTTTTCCTCAAGAAATGACGAGTCAATTCTATCGCTAAGCATAGTTATAAGAGCATCGAAGTCTTTTGAAACAGATTTTAAGAGTTCATAGGAAAGAGTTTCTGCCTTATCCCATGTTGTGACGCTGTGCCCAGCTTTTTCAAGAATCTTCATCGCTATAGTGTTAATGGGCTTAGTGATAAGAATTTTCATGAGTACTCCAATTGACAGTAAATGAAAGTATTTTTCAAAAGACTAATAATAGCAATACTTTCCATAATAGTAACAATGATTTTTTTATATTAAGTCTTATTCGACAAGGAGGTTCGAATGAAATCTTTAATACTAGGTTTAGGCCTAATCGCAACTGCAAGTACTCAAGCATCTACAGTTGCCATTATTGATTCAGGTACAGATATGCTTCACACTGATATTGCTCCTAAAGCATGGATCAACTCAGTGGAAATCCCTAACAATGACAGAGACGAAGATCGAAATGGATACCAAGATGATATCCACGGTTGGAACTTTGCAGAAAGCAACAATATGGTTATTGATTATAAATATCTTGGCCTATTGAATGATGACATCAGAAAGTTTTTTAATATCCAAGAAAAAATGATGATTGGTACAGCGACTGCTGAAGAAGTTCAGTGGGTAAGAGATATTCTTGGAAATGAAGAATTCATTAAGAGAATATCTAAGTACGGTAATTTCATGCACGGAACACACGTAGCTGGTATTGCTGCAAAGAATGCAGACTCGGCCAAGATTCTAGCTGTAAAGCTTATTCCTACGGAAGTAAAACTTCCTGGTCAAGATAAAGGTGTTGGACTAGAGATGTTTAAAAAAGGTTTAGTCCTTTTAGCTTCTCAGCAGGCCGTAATGATGGAAGAGATTGGTTTCTATGTTGATGGACATAAAGCAGATATTGCAAATGGTTCATTTGGAACTGGTTATCCTCAGGCCCAAGGTATTGTTGGTATGCTTTATAAAACTCTATTTAGAAAAGAGCCGACTCCTGAGTTACTTCACGAGCTAAGTGTTCTCTTTTTAGAAACTGCTGTGAAAGAAAATGCAAAAATGGTTGAAGCCGCTCCAAATACTTTATTTGTTTTTGCTGCAGGTAACGATGGTTTAAACAATGACAAGTTTCCAACTTCACCAACAAATATTCAAGCTGATAATGTAATCTCTGTTGCTGCTACAATTGGTAGAACTTCAATTGCTCCATTTTCTAATTATGGAAAAGAGATGGTTGATGTTGCCGCACCTGGTGTAGGAATTCTTTCAGCTGTTCCTGGAAATAATTACTTGAAAGTTTCTGGTACATCGCAAGCAGCTCCATTTGTTGCAAATATCGCTGCTAGAGTAAAGGATATGAACCCAGCACTTTCTCCAAAAGATATTAAAGCTGTTATTATGCAGACTGTAGACTTTAAAACTTACTTGAAAGATAAGGTTGCTACGCAAGGACTAGTTAATCCAGGTAGAGCAATTAAAGCTGGTATGCTTTCAAGAACTATGAGTGTTGAAGCTGCGATCGAGAACTCTAGACTGACTATTTCAGATATGCCTGAAGAGAAATCAATCCTGGCACCTGTAAACTACACAAGAGATTTAGTACTACCGCTTCCATCACTTTTTAAGTTTTAGAAGTATTCGTACACAATCAAAAATGAGAAGGGGACCCCACAGTCCCCTTTTTTTTATTTCAACTGAATGTGATGAGCAACCATTATTCGCTCTGTTACTCCCTGGTCTCGCAGTCTTTGCGAGTTAATCTTTCCACTGGGTTTTGTGGCAACATAAGTAGGCATTTTTTGGAATATTTATCCAATCTTCTAGCTGCGGAGACGAGACTGCTTAGAGATAAGCTAAAAATATATTATAGTATACAAATGAAATTTTTTTATAAACTACTTCACATTTTAGCTCTTCTTGTCCTTGCCATTTTTGCTTATGAGTATTATCTCTGGATAACCGTTGGAGGGTTTCCTTTTGTTGATGATCGTTCTGTTTTAAGGGCACCTTATAAACCTCAAGTTTTGAAAGATCATGCCTTTGTGATATGGGTTTTATTAACTGTTTTTGCAACTTATTATACGGGTTACATATTTCAGAAAGTTAGTATATCTAAAAGTATTAACTTTCAATTTTGCTTATATATAGTTAGTTCTTTTTTTATTTTTAAAGAAATAATATTCGACAGAAGCTCGTTTCCTTTTTCACTGAACTACGTTTTTTACTTTTTTTATGTTCAAGTAATTTTAATACTCTTTTATTTTATTATTCAAAGAAGAAAAAAATGGAATAACAAACTTTCTATATTTAAAAAATGAAAGGTTTCATATTAGAAAAAGAAAAACTTCTTGAAGCTATAGATCAAATGGTTAGATATATTAACTTAAAATAGTTGAACTCCCCAGACTTGAAAGAGTTGAGGAAGCACCCAAAGAAGGTTAATGCGCTTTAGGGTAATTGATTGAAAACGAGTAATTAATGAGCTTGTTCGTTTTGTAAGTATCTGGAGTGAAATGAAATACTTAAATAGGGAAGCAAGAGTTTTTTATTTAATATATATTTAGCCTGAGAATATAAAGTTAATATGGAAACAATGAGTAACGTGAGAACTCTAGACTGACTATTTCAGATATGCCTGAAGAGAAATCAATCCTGGCACCTGTAAACTACACAAGAGATTTAGTACTACCGCTTCCTTCACTTTTTAAGTTTTAGAAGTATTCGTACACAATCAAAAATGAGAAGGGGACCCCACAGTCCCCTTTTTTTTATTTCAACTGAATGTGATGAGCAACCATTATTCGCTCTGTTACTCCCTGGTCTCGCAGTCTTTGCGAGTTAATCTTTCCACTTTTTTCGTGTAGAATTTCAAATTTGGTTGCAACTGGTTTGTAGGCCGTCTCAATTTCTTCTTTAGGAACACTAAATGGAGGTCCAATTAAATCTTCTTTCACAGAGTGGGCCGTTACTAGGAATATTTCTGTAGCTTCACTAGAGAGTTGTTTGAGAGCTTCGTAGTAATCTAATCTCATTTGTGGTGGCAGGGCAACTGTTGCGGCCCTATCATAGATGAAGTTGATTTGTGGTAATTGATCTTTTTTTAACTTAAATATGTCACCGCAAAAAATTGTAATACCTTTGGTTGTGTAAATAGAGAAGTCACCACCTTCTTCTTTATTATACTCTAGAGAATTATCGGCAAAGAACTCGAGCACAGCTTGTTCAGCAATTTCAACTCCGTAAACATTGAATCCTCTCTCTTGTAGATAAATCATATCAAGAGTTTTTCCGCATAGGGGAACGAGAACATTGCCACTGGCCTCACTGTAGCTTTGTTCAAAGAACCATTTTAGAGCACCATTGTACTCGCTCATGTGAAAGCCAATTCTTCTATCTTGCCAAGCCTCTTTCCAAAAATTTGCATCCATAATTGATTATCCTATCAGTAATTTTAATAAGTTAAGGTCTGTTGTTTTTCTAACATACCTTGAAATAAATACATTTTCCACTTTTAACAACTCAATATAATTTATAATCGAAGTATTAAAAAAGAGGAACTTATGCAAAATATCAGCGTATATTTAAATCAAAGAGCTAGTCATACATCATTTGATTATTGGAAAAATAATATTGATCGCTCATTATTTAGAAGTGATATTACTTATAGAACTCCAAAAGACCTTAATGAGCTGCAAGAGAATCTCTTAACTGACATTAGAGATAATAAGCATGCAATTGTCTCAGTGGGTGGGGATGGGACAGTAAATACCTTGATCCAATCTCTAGCTGGGCAAGATATTGGACTTCTGGTTATGCCTGGAGGCACGGCCAACGATCTTGCAACCGAATTAGGCAATAAAGAAAGTGTTAAAAAAGTAACTCACTTTATTCGTAACAATGAATTCAAATATATTGATCTGATTAAAGTTAATGGCAATTTTATGGCCACAAATGGAGGACTAGGGTTAGGTGCCCAAGTTGCTGGACGAATTAATCAAACACGAAAGACATTTCCAAAGTTTAAGAAATTAATGAATTTGACAGGCAAGAGTGTTTATTCATTCTTTATCCTATCTGAACTTAGGCGCTTATCTTTTCCAAAGTACAAGATTAGAGTTAAGTCTAAGCAATTCAGCGGTGAAATAGAAACACCTTTGCTTCTCATAAATAATCAGCCTCATTTGGCCTCAACTTTCAATGTTGCACCCGAGACAAGAAATGACGATGGAAAGTTCAATGTGACAATCTTTAAGCATAAGTCGAATAGGCAATTCATTAATTGTTGCTACAAAATGGCCACAGGGGAATATCCTTATGGAGATCCAAACTTAATAAGCTTTGAAACAGACTCAATACAATTAGAAAATCTCGACTTAGACAATAGATTGGACTTTTTTGGAGATGGTGAAATATTCTGTAGCGACGCAGATTCCAAGCAGGTTTGGAATATTGAATCATGCCCTAAATCACTAAAGGTTTACTCAAAAGATGACGAAAAATCTCTATTAAATCTAAAGAATGAGGTCTGTTTATCATGAAAATCTTAATAACTGGTGCTACCGGTTATTTAGGGAAAAATCTTATTGGGCCCTTATCAAAGAGTCATGATCACTTATATCTTTTAGTCAGAAAAAGAAGCCTACTTGCTGCAAAAAAACTCTACGGACATTTAGAAAATATAACTTTTGTAAAAGGTGATTTAACTAATCCTGACTTACTTGATGAAGTAGATACTAATTTAATGGATTCAATCGAGTCCATTATTCATATGGGAGCTTTCTATGATTTGCAAGGTGATCACAAATCTTGCTTTCTACAAAATGTCTTAGGAACTCAGAATGTAACTTTCTTCGCAAGACTGTGTAAGAATTTAAAAGTCTTTCACTATGTGAGTACAATCGCTGTAAGTGGAGATCATAGAGGTAATTTTCTAGAATCTGACTTCGATATTTCTCAATCTTTTTCTAACCCTTATGCTGAAACCAAATACGAAGCGGAAAGACTAGTAAGAAAATGTAGCAAAGACTTTAAGATTAGAATTTATAGACCAGGTATTATTATTGGTCATAGTAAAACAGGGGAGTTCGATAAGGTCGATGGGCCGTACTACTTTTGGAAGACACTTTCTAAGTTCACTAAACTTCTACCTTCTTTATTAAAGTTACCAATTATGCCACTTCCACTTGTTGAGAATTCTACTATTCCTTTAATAAGCGTAGATCATGCCTCTCAGATGATGCTTAAGTCAATTGAAGGCACTTCGGATGAGCAGCTAGAGTGCTATCACCTTGTAGATAAAGAGCCTGTTTTAGTGAGAGACTTAATTGAATTTAGTCTTTCAAAATTTAAAATTAAAGCAAAGGTCTTAGCGATAAGTAATCATCCACTTATCGAAAAGAGTTTTGATACACTAGGTTTACCAAAAGAGATTATTCACTATATGACGGTTAAAGTTAATTATGATACAGCTAATGCCCGCGAGAAACTAGCTCTAAGCGAGCATCAAAGTTTTAGTGAATACCAAGATATTATAATTGATCGTGCCATTTGTCGCTTCAAGGGGGGCAAATGAAACACGTACTCTCAATTGCCTTTGCTCAGTCCAATAAGAACTTTGATGAAATTGTCGAATTTAACGGCGAAAAAGTACGACTAACTCAATACGCTACTGGCTTTGATTTTGAGCTTGCTAAGGACCTTATTCGACGATTTGATGGACTTTGCGATGTTATCTCAATAAGTGGGGTACCTCCAAAAATTAAAACCTCAAAAAGTTCTTATGAGCATTTTCAGTCCAAAGAACTAAAATCTATCGCTAAGATTACAAGAGTGGTGGATGGACAAAAGCTCAAAGATATCTATATCCCTTGGGCCTTTAGACAATTTTATCTAACTAATAAGAATAAGTTCAAGGCCAAGAGAATTGGAGTTTACACAGGGGCATTACAAAAGTCTCTAGTGCAAATACTTGAGGAACTCGACGGAAAAGTATGCCTGGCCGATCCATATACATTTTTAAGACTTCCTTATAATCTTCATTCAAATATAGAGCTCGAAAAATTTCTTTCTAAATTGAGTCCCGTTTTCTCTAGGATGAAAATTAAGAAGACTAGTCTTGCCAGCTTTAGTCAATCTGAATCCAAGCATAATAAAGGACTTAAGGAATTTTTCAAATCAGATATTTTTGTTGGAAATGAAGGAATGATCCAAATTATTGATAGGGATCATCTTGCGGGAAAAACTGTTGTTTTAGATTTTATGGGCTCTCAAATGAAGAAGAAGCTTGTAAAAGACGGTATTCATGATGTGATAACTTGCATGCCTAAAGTTGTTAAAGGTCGTTATGTAAACTTCTCAGTTCTAGAAGGGCTAATGCAATCATTTCAGTCTGAAGATCTCACTGCCGACTTATTGCTTAAGTGGGTAGATAAGTTAGATCTAAAGGTTGAGTATCATAAGCTCAATGTTGAAGCTGAGAACTCAGGAAAGAAGAAATTTGCTTTTATTATACATCCTCTAAGCAAGGGACACTTGTTTAAACACCCATTACTGCGTAAAGCAAGACCTATTGAGGCCCAGCTTGGACCATTTGTAGAAAAGGCCATGGCCTACACTCCAGGTTTTTACTATGGGTCTATAAAGGGCATTCGTTCAGAAAAAAATAATGAAGAAATAGAAGGTCTTATTTACTCTGTTGCAGAAACTCCTAAAATGCTTCTGTCCCAAGAGCCGGATAAGGTCTATAAGAAATTGATAGATCTGTGCGTGGATGCTGCTCATCATAGTGCTCAAATTATAGGACTTGGAGCTTTTACTAAAATTGTCGGCGATGCAGGTATTACAGTTGAGCAGAAATCTCCAATCCCAGTGACAACAGGTAATTCTCTATCGGCCTGTTCTACTTTGTGGGCCGCGAAGTTTGCCATTGATAAACTGGGTTTTGTTGAGAGCGAGAATTCTATTCGTAAAGGTACTGCAATGGTGGTAGGAGCTACTGGAGCAATTGGTGCTGTCAGTGCAAAGATTCTTGCTACTAAGTGGGAAAGAGTCATTCTAGTGGCACCAAGGGCCTATAAACTGCTAGAGCTTAAAGACGAAGTTCTAAAAGTAGCACCACACTGTGAGATAGAGATTTCCACTCATGCAGATGGACTCAGTCATGAATGTGATCTAATTATTACTACAACTTCTGCTCAGGGAAAAAAGATCTTAGATATTGAAAAAGTTAAACCAGGCTGTGTTATCTGTGATGTTTCTAGACCATTTGATATAAGTGAAGACGATGCCATGAAAAGACCTGATGTTATGGTAATTGCTAGTGGGGAAGTACAACTTCCAGGTGAAATTAACTCCAATGTTGATCTTGGGCTTGAGGGAAATATAGTTTATGCTTGTCTGGCAGAAACCGCATTACTCGCAATGGCGGGTAAATTTGAAAGCTTTACGCTGGGCCGAAATATTAGTTATGAGAAAGTTTTGGAAATAGACCTACTTGCTAAAGAGCACGGTGTAAGACTTTCTGCTATAATGGGCCATAATGGTTTTATTACAGATGAAGAATTTGAGCTGTGCCGAGCACACGCTCTTAAAAAAAGGTAGAAAATGGTAAAGAAATACTTTTCAGATTTAAATTATACAATTGGAAATGAAGATACTCAGATGGAATTTGAGATCATTCAGAAAACCAAACCAAAGAATATTTTAACTATTGCTGGATCTGGAAGTAGAGCATTACCTCTACTTCATAAAGGTGTTCAAAATCTTTACTGTGTAGATGTTTCAAGACCACAACTCTTTCTCACTGAACTTAGAAAAGAAACTATAAAAAAACTCTCTCATCACGACTATCTAGCGTTTTGGGGATTTCCTCCATACGCTGCCTATGATTACTCAATCAAGAGGCGAGAGATCTTTGAAGGGCTTGAGTTGTCTTATGACTGTGAAGCGTACTTTAATAAAGTATTCGCAGAGGTTAAGTGGGGCAGCATTCTTTATCTAGGAAAATGGGAGAGAACCTTTGCAGTTTTTGCTAAGATTGTTCAAAAAATTCTAGGAAAGAACTTTGACCAAGTATTTAAATATCATAATTTATCTGACCAGATTCACTATTATAATAATGATTTTCCATTAAAGAAGTGGAAGATTATACTCTTCTTACTTGGTAATAAGAGTGTATTCAATGCTCTCTTATACAAAGGTGATTTCATTAAAATGAATCAACCACAGAGTCATTTTGAATACTATTTTGAGGCGTTTGAGAGACTATTAACTCACTCAAGAGCAAGAGATAGTTTCTTTTTGAATCTTTGCTTCTTTGGAAAATTAAATCATGAAGATGCAAATACAATTGAGACAAGAGAGGACTGTTACGAGATTATGCAAAAGGCCTTGAATGCTAACTCACTAGTCCATTTCCTAAATCACGACTTACTATCGGCCTCTAATAAAGTTGATAAAGGTACAATAGACTATATAAGCCTAAGTGATGTTCCAAGCTATTTCTCTGGTGATCTTGAAAAAAACTATCTGCAAGAGCTAAAACCTTGTCTTAAAAAAGGCGCGATACTTGTTTTAAGAAGCTACCTTCGTGTGCCAGAAAGTAACTTGGATGGCTTTGTTGATGTCACTCCAAAGTACTCGGAGATTTTGGCCAAAGAGAAAGTTCAAATGTACATAGTTCAGGTATTTGAATATTTAGGTTGATTTATATTTACCAGGATTAATTTGTAGAGGAAAATAGAACAATGAAATTACTGTTCTATGGACTGATCTTTTTATTCAATTTTAATACCTTCGGCTATGAAGTAAGAGTGGCAACTGTTGAATGGCCCCCTTATGTAACTGGAAAGAAATCTGCGGAAGGATCTAGTGTAGAAATTATTCGCAATGCCTATGCAAAAGTCGGTCACTCAGTAAAACTTGTCTTTCTTCCTTGGGCCAGGGCCATAAATTATATGAAGTCTGGGAAAATAGACGCTATCATGCCTATCTATAAAACCAAAGATCGCGAAGATTTTATGTACTTCTCTAATTCTTTCCAACGAAGTGATCTTCTCTTATATAAGAATACCAAGTCTAAAATTAAGTACTCATCTTTAAAAGACTTAGAAGGGCTGAGTATTGGGCTCGTAAATGGATACAAGAATATTCCCTATATTGATAACTCAACAACTCTGAAAAAAACGTTTGTTACTAAAGATTTATCTAATCTCAAAATGCTTGCTCGCTCACATGTTGATGTCGTTTGCGTAGACAGTGAGGTTGCCAAACAACTGATAGCTGAAAATAGATCCTCCTTAGAAGGAAAGATTGAACCACTTTATCCTGCACTGGATTCAAAAGAGCTCTTTATTGCATTTTCAATAAAAGCAAAGGGTTCGAAAAAGATGCTAAAAGACTTTAACCACGGACTTTCTCTTCTTAAGTGACTATTAAAATTTTTTAACAATTGATTAAACCTTTATAGCGATAGCTAAGATATTCTTAGTTAAGAGGTCTTTATGAACTTATTGTCCATTCTTCTACTTATCTTTTTAAGCTTCAGTGCCCATGCCCAAGGTATTTACAGTGACTTTGGAATTGCTCGTATATACTGCTTTGCTAATGATGCGGATATAGAGCTAGAGTTAACTCAAGATAGTGCGACTTCACATAACTTTGTGGCCATAGGTGGAGATATTCAGAATATTTCAAGTAATGTAGTGGTAGAGGGGATGCCCAATGGTGTCAGTTTCTATCTTCCCAACGAAGAGAAGTCAGTACTTAGTGTCATCATTTTGAGTGACGAGGACATTAAATTTGAAGGTCTAGTCGCACTTACTGGAACGACGGGACCAATCGATTTTGATTGTGAAATCAATTAATAAATATTTTCCATGACCTGAATCAGTTCACTACCACTAGCAACACTGCTACTTGCGTAGTGATTAATTACAATGCAATCTCGCTTAGCTACTACATAACTGATAACTTCTTTATCAGATAGGTAATTATTAAGCTGGACAATAGTTGCTAAATTCTGTCCCTTCTTAACAACTTGTCCTGGTCTAAAGTTAAACTCATAGAGACCGCCTACAGGTGCGTAGTAAGTCTTATAATCGCTTAATAAACATTTCTTAACACTATTGTTTGGCGTCTCAACATCACTTGTTACAACTCCTCTTTTATAGAGATAGTGAAGGATATGTCTTAGATCTAATTGGGCCTCTTCTAGAGATATTCGCTCTTCTGAACCAAGTTCAACCGTATAAGATTCAAATGGAATATGATATTCAAAGTCTAAATCTTTGAATGCTTGTTTTAAGTTTATCCAAGGAGTGAAGCAGGCCTCATCCATAGCACCTGCAAATTCGTTTGGAATAATGAGGTTGTGGGGGAAGTTTAAATCATCACATCTTTGTTCTAAGTATTGAGGGACATATAAGTAGCGAGTAGCAATTGGACCTGTGTGTAGATCTAGAACATAGTCAGCGTTTAAAGATAGATTTTGTAACTCAAGATTCAAAATACCATTATGCTTTGGCCCGTAGGAGAGAATTTCATTTTTCTTTTCAATTAAAAGTCTTGAAAGTAGCTTCTTATATTCCTTAGCTATTTCTAAATTATCACTATCAAAACTATTCTGTGCAAATTGAGTAATTTCTGCTTTTTTATCTTTCGTATAGTCACAATATAATCGATTCCAATTATCACCCGTATTAGGATTAAATCTTCCGTGAGTATAGGTTCCCATTTTTGAATTTATTGCAGCGGGGTTGGCCATTGGGACGATTCGAATAGAACCCTTAATTTCTTGGGACTCTAAATACTTTAACATTTGAAAAATTACCGCATTTCCTTGATGTTCAGCTCCATGAACACTAGCTTGGATATAGCACTTAGGTCCTTTTTGTGGGCCTTTAATGTCGATGACACTAAGTTTTAACGTATCTCCGCTTGGAAGTTCATGGATAGGGATGAGAGTTTTAGAAACTTTATTCATTAGATTAACCAATCTGATGAGGACTTTATTGTCCTTGGAGTCATCATATCTCCATTATAGAGGATAACTTCTGCTGGTAAATTATGGCAGAGAAAAAATGGCATGGCCTCAGTGAAGCCATAGGCACCGGCCTGAGAAAATACAAGCCAATCTCCTTCATCGACATCATCTGGTAGCTGAAAGGTTCCAAGTTTATCTAGAGCAGTACAAAGTGGTCCATGCACTGTAAACTCTGTTGTTTGGGCATTACTATCTCTAAATAATTCGCACGGGAAGCTTTGATTAGTAAGTGCTGGCCGTGCCAGATGATTTATTCCGCCATCAAGAACAAGTAGCTCTTTTCCTCGAACAGTTTTTCTGTCAATTACTTGCGATAAATAATACCCATAAGGACCTGTACAATATCTTCCAAGTTCCATCCAGATAATATCTAATTTATATTCTTTTTTAAGCTTAACAAGTAGAGAGTTTACATCTTTGAAATCAATTTCTTTCTCTTCTTTAGTATAAGGAATTCCAAGTCCACCACCAAGGTCGATAACTTTCATCTCAATATTTAAATCAGCAGAAAGCTCTTGCAAGGAAATAATCGTTTTAGTCCAAATATGCTCGAGTTTTCCTAAATCTAAAATATTTCCCCATTGGAATACATGAAAACCTTGAAAATCAAGCTGCTCGCAGCGAGACATGTCTATCTTTTTCCACTCAGGAGCATCTAGACCAAAAGGTGTTATATCATCTCCACCTAGAACAGACTTACCTTCGTCCCATGCCAGTTGAACTCTGAGTAGAACTTTTGGTCTTGCACCTAACTCTTGTGCTATTTCAGATAGCCAATAAGCTTGATTTAAACTCTCAAGAACGACAACATCCACTTCATTTCTAATCATTGAACGTAGATACTTTCGAGATTTACTAGGGCCAGTTGAAAGGATATTTTCTGGAACAATGCCAGAGCTTAAAACTTGCTCTAATTCACCTTGACTAGCGACATCTAGGCCAAAGCCAAGATTTCTAAAAATCTTTAATATTGCCGACATGGGATTTGCCTTGCAGGCATACCAAAGTTTGAGAGAGTCATCCTTTTGATCTCTCATATAAGTAAGATGACTCTTTAAACCATCCAGATCATAAAAGTAAAAAGAAGAGTCTAATCTCTTAATCACTCGTTTTAATTGCTCTTTATGTTCTGGATTTAAAAACATTTAATTACCTTAGAAATTGTTCTAACTCTAGTGAAGCTTCACTTTTCTCATCACGATATTTCACTATCATTGCACAATTCATACTTAGTCCCATGTCTTTTGCCCAAGAAAGTTTTTCATTCACTGGACGCGAACCTGGAACAACAATTGCGTTTTCCGGAATAGCTTCTCCACGCTCAAGCATTCTTTCATTAACACAGTCAAATACTGGAACACCTTTTGAAAGAATCACACCTGGAGCGATTACTGCTCCTTTTAAAACTTGGATTCCTTCAACAATGACTGCACCAGCACCAATGAATGCATTATCTTCAATAATAACTGGAGCAAGACCAACTGGCTCTAGTACACCACCAATTTGGACCCCAGCAGATAAGTGAACATTCTTTCCAATTTGTGCACATGATCCAACTAGTGCGTGTGAATCAACCATAGTTCCTTCATCTACATAAGCACCAACATTTATATATGCAGGAGGCATGATAATGACACCTTTTGCAACGTAAGATCCACGACGTACTGATGATCCACCAGGAACCATACGAACTCCATTTTCAGGAGTAAAACTTCTTGGAGGAAGGTTGTGCTTATCTACAAAACCTGGGTAATTCTCATGAGCAAAATCTGTTAAAGTTCCATCTTTGAATGATGAAAGAATCGCCTGCTTAACGGCTACATTTGCTTGCCAAACACCGTCGATTTTAGACGCTGCTCTTATTTCGCCTTTTTCAAGTAGATCAAAGGCCTCTTTCCAATTTAAATCTGTCATATCTATTTCCTTATTTAACTGTGTTATACCATTCGTTTATTTTTGAGTGTGAACTTACTAGCTCTTCAATACTTGAGAGATCTTTATCAGTTAAAGGCTCTCTCAAAACAGCAGTAGAAATTTGCTTATCATGTGCCATTAATGCCTTAACTGGAATTGGATTTGAAGCGATAAATAATGTATTTGAACACTCGGCCCAAAGTGATTTCTCTTTCAGTGTAGAGTTAAGCGCCATTTCAACGTACTTATTAGTTTGCTTAGGCCAAACATTTGATGCAACAGAAACTAGGCCTTTACAACCAAGTGGAGCAAAATCAGACAATAGTGCATCGTCACCAGAGTAGACTAGGGCCTTAGGTGCGGCCTGAACATATTTAGAAAAGTCTTCAGTTGATCCAGACGCTTCCTTTATGGACCATAAGTTCTTATGGTCTTTGAGCATAGTGACTGCTTCAAAACTCATTTTGATCCCAGTTCTACTAGGAACATTATAGAGCATGCACGGTCTAGAACTTAAGTCCATTAACTCTTTAAACCAGTGATATTGTCCTTGAGTTCCAGGTTTTGCATAAAGAGGTGTGACTAGCAGATAAGCATCAACTTTAAGAGTTTCAAGGTAATTAACCCACTTCTTAGTTTCTTTTAGATTGATTCCACCAACTCCAACCATGATCGGAGATTTAAGTCCTAAAGAAAGAGTGTGTTCTAAGATTTTCTTAGACTCATCCATATCTAAATTGAGGGCCTCTCCCGTACTTCCTAAAATAAGTAAACCATTTCTTGCTTCATCTTGATCGCGAAGTACTCTCGTTAAATCTTCATAATGAACTTCACCTTCACTAGTCATTGGTGTGATTACTGCTGTCCATAATTTATAGTCATTTAAATGCATAAGTTTCCTTCAATATTTTTTTAATTTAATAATTTGTTAAGAGTAATGTCTTCAAAGTCATGAAGACCTGGTTCAACTTCAGAGAGAAGCTCACATGCCTTAAGGGCACCACTTGCGAAGATACTTCTGTCTAAGGCCTCATGTCTTAGAGAAATTTTTTCATTCTTAGTACTGAGTGTAATCGTATGATCGCCAACCACATCACCAATTCTTTCATGAGTTATATCGAATTTCTCTCCACTCCAATCTTGCCATTTAATGGCCGTTCCACTAGGAGCATCTAATTTCTTCGTATGGTGAACTTCATGAATATTAAAGCTATATTCATCAAAGAGTTTTGAGGCCTTTGATAGACAATCGCTAATCATCTTGTGCACTAAATTCATTCCAATCGAAAAATTTGATGCCTTAATCCACTTTACTCCAGCGCTCTTAATTTGACCTGATAGCTCTTGAGAAAAGTCTAGCCCTGTAGCGCCAGTTACAACAGAAATCCTCGAATCAATAAGAGTAGGGATTAGAGATTCAAAGACGGGTCCATTTACAAAGCAAATGGCCACGTCAAATTTTTTAAGTTTTTTGGCAGTAGGGGAGTTCTTAGAATCAAAAATCTCATAATGACATGATTTCTGCTTAAGAAGCTCTATTACATGACTACCTGTTTTACCTTTACCAATAACTGCAAATTTCAATTTACTCTCCAATAAAGTGGTCATGGAGTTTTATTACAGCATTTGCCGCTTGATCTTCCTCTACTAAGAAGCAGAAATTATGTCTTGAAGCACCGAGACAAATCATACGAACATTTATGTCGCCTAGTGCTTTAAAAATTCTACTACCTAAACCACTTGTATGGTTTATATTGTTACCTATTAGAGATACTAATGAAAGGTTTTCCTCAACTTTTACAGTCGCCAATTCTTCTAATTCTCTTATCAATTTCTTGTTTAATAGAGTGGAATCATCAATTGTTAACGCTACTGAGATTTCTGAAGTGGTAACGCTGTCTACACTAATCTTATGATTATTAAAAATTTTAAATATTTCATAGAGAAAACCGTGAGTATGAAGCATCTTCGGTGTCGATATAGTTAATAGACTCTGATCATTTCGTATGGCCATGGCCCTAATAAGTGGAGACTCTTCACATGATTGTTTAATCCAAGTTCCATGAGCATTAGGTTCATAACTAGAACCAACATAGACAGAAATATTCTTTCTAAGTGCAGGAGTTAAAGTCGTAGGGTGAAGGATCTTTGCACCAAAAGTTGCTAGCTCGGCCGCTTCGGAGAATGTTATTTCATTCATCAGCTTTGCACTAGGAACTATTCTTGGGTCTGTAGTTGCAATTCCCGCTACATCGGTCCAAATTTGGAGAATGTCGGCACCGATGCCTTCTGCGATAAGAGCAGCACTATAATCACTTCCCCCACGACCTAACGTTGTTGTATGTCCGTCTTCTGTTTGTCCTATAAATCCTTGAGTCACGTAAGTTAAATTATCATACTTACAATCAATCAAATGAGTGTCACTTAAAGAAGCAATTTCATCAATAAGTGGAGACGCTTTTCCAAACTGATCATCAGTTCTCATTATCTTTCTAATATCAAAATTCTTAACTTTTCTTTGATCTGCCCATTCAACATCTAGTGCCCGAGTAAAGAGAACCGAGGACATCCTCTCGCCTAAAGATTGAATCGCATCAAAAGCTTTTAAAGAACAGTCACGCAAAAGAAAGATTCCTCTAGAAAGGGTTTCTACTTCATTTAGAAGACCTTCAATCTCTTCTAGGTTCTCAATTTCAAGGTCTTTTGCGATGCTTAAGTGCTTTTCTCTGATATCAGCAATAATCTCTTCACAACTTTCCCAGTCTGAACTTTGAGCAAGCTCTGAGAGTTTAATAAGTTTATTAGTTGTACCATATGTTGCTGAGACAACGACTATATTCGCATGGTGATTCTTGGCCACACCGGCCGATCTTTTCATGGCCGTAGCATCTGCCATAGAGCTTCCACCAAATTTCGCAACAATAATTGATTCCACCTAATTCTCCTTAAGTGTGAAAGTTTATAAATGGCAACGGGATTTCTTAGAATAGCTTGAAGTTCTCCACATTGCCTGTGACAGTCCTAAGGATTCAGCCTTAGCAACCAGCAAGCTAAATAGAGTGGACTCAGCTTACTT
Source organism: Halobacteriovorax sp. HLS (assembly GCF_004006665.1). Lineage (NCBI taxonomy): Bacteria > Pseudomonadati > Bdellovibrionota > Bacteriovoracia > Bacteriovoracales > Halobacteriovoraceae > Halobacteriovorax > Halobacteriovorax sp. HLS. The sequence goes on along the minus strand of NZ_QOCL01000003.1, from coordinate 468,347 downwards.
CGGCAGAACTCCCTTCACTTATAGTCACTAGATCCATTCATCTTCCTATAAGCTATCTGAGCAATGCGCCTCTTCATTTGTTAAAATGCTAACTAAAAAGATCAGAATATTCAAGATGAGTTTTACAAAAAGAGAAAAAAGACACAATATCTAGCTAGATATTTAACTTTTAGAGGGTTTATTTATGAAAAAAGTAGGATTTGTTGGCTGGAGAGGAATGGTTGGATCAGTATTGATGGGAAGAATGCAGGAATTAAATGATTTTTCTAGCATTGACTCAACATTCTTTTCTACTTCTCAAAGTGGGCAAGCTGCACCTGAATATGTAACCAATAAGACACTGCAAGATGCAAATAGTATTGCTGAACTCTCAAAGATGGATATTATCCTCACTTGCCAAGGGGGAGACTACACTAGTGCAATTCATCCAAAACTTAGAGAGTCTGGGTGGAATGGTTACTGGATTGATGCTGCTAGTACTCTTAGAATGAAAGAAAATAGCGTTATTATTTTAGATCCAGTTAATAGAAAGGTTATTGATCAGGCAATAGATAGTGGAGTGAAAGACTTTATTGGTGGTAACTGCACAGTCTCACTTATGATGATGGCCTTAGGCGGTTTATTTGAAAATGACGCAATCGAATGGCTCACGAGTATGACTTATCAAGCGGCATCTGGTGGTGGTGCCAGACATATGAAAGAGCTACTAACTCAAATGAATACTCTAGGGCAGACATTTACTGGAATGGATCAAGATCAGGCCTCAGATATTTTAGAAGTAGATAGAATTATCACAGAAACAATGAATTCAAAATCAATGGACACAACTTGCTTTAGTGCACCTTTAGGTGGAAGTCTAATCCCTTGGATCGACTCACCAGTAGATCTTGGACAAACAAAGGAAGAATGGAAAGGCGTCAGCGAAACAAATAAAATCCTAGGTAGAAATCAAGACAATCTTATTCCAGTCGACGGAACGTGTGTACGCGTAGGAACAATGAGATGCCATTCTCAGGCCTTTACTATTAAACTTAAAAAAGATCTTTCAATTGAAGAAATTGAAAAAATGATTAGCTCTCACAATGACTGGGTAAAGGTTATTCCAAATAACCCTGAGGCCACTCGAACTGCACTTACTCCTGCAGCAGTAAGTGGAAATTTAGAAATTCCAATCGGTCGCCTTAGAAAAATGAACCTAGGGGATAGATATTTAAATGCATTCACTTGTGGAGACCAGCTTCTATGGGGAGCAGCAGAACCAGTTCGAAGAATGTTAAATATTTTAGTTAACTAAATGAGCCGATCTAAAATCCTAGTCTACTCAACACTTGGGCTCGTTGTTATTGCGATAATATCAGCGAGCTACTTTGATAAGGACAATAATCTCAAAGACGATGCTATCAGATTTCTCAATGTAGAGGATTGCCAAAAAATCTCTCACGAATTTATAAAGAATGATTGTATCGAGATTATTAATAAGAAGAAGTCCCAAATCAAGAATTAACCTTGTAAATTCAAATACATAGACCATTGTAAATACTACAATAAAATCGATATTTTTCCTAGATTTGCTATATTAGGCCATGACAAAATTAATATCGTTCTTACTCTTTTTCACACTACTTACTTCCACTCAAGCGGCTACGCTAGAAGAAGTTTATACAAGTACAAAAGAGAGTCTCATCCTTATTGGTGAATCACATAAAGATGATGTCTCAAGACAAAAGGTTAGGGAGTCATTAAGTGCGTTTAAAGAGGCCGGTGGAGAAATTCTTGCTCTAGAGATGATTGAGTCTCACAAGCAATATCTACTAGATAATTTTGAAGCTAATCTAGATGGATCTCAGAGTATGTTAAGTGAGTATCTAACAAAGAGATGGCAATACAATACTGAGAGCTACATGCAGCTAATATCTGAAGCTCGAAGACTTGATCTTAGACTAATTGCAATTGACCTTGATAAAACTCAATGGCCTAGAGAGACAACTGTGTATCCAGTCATACCTGATATTTCAAAGGTTCGCGCTGCTCGAGAGGCGCATATGTCAGAAGTACTTTGCGAATATAAAGAAGTAAAGACTATCGTGCTCATAGGCTCGTTTCATACTTATAAGAGATTTCTACCAAGTGCTCTTGAGTCGAGCTGCGCAATGGAAAGTGCCAGTATTATCTTAAAAGATCTTCTAAAGTCAGTATTTTTAACTAATTACACAAATTTTCTAATGTAAAATAAATAAATAACCGATACTTTTACTATGATGAAATCATTTCTAAATATATCGGCTCTCTTGCTAGCACTTACTCATGTAAATAGTTTTGCTCAGGACACTCGAGTAGAGAAATTTGTTAATGCAATTTGTGCTAAAGAACAGAAGATAAAGTACACTCCATGTATTTTCAATAGTGGCCCTACTAATGAAGAAGATATAAGCGTAACTGATTTTGGAAAATCTGGTATCGAGATTATCTCTAAACTTAGTAATCATACCCTCACAGATAAGAATACCTTTTCATCAATTGCAGACGCCTGCGATAAGGCCTCGGCCAATAACACTCCTATGATTGCACTAAGTACTCTTGGAGATATCGTTGAAAGAGATTGCTTTTGTACTTTTAAATCTAAAGTTAGATACAAGGCCCTGTGTGATGAATTTGATACAACAGATATAGGCCTAATAGCAAAAATTCCTACTTATTTAAAAGTTTCCGAAATGATTATTGATGCAAAAATTAGACATGATAAATTATCAAAAGAAACTGAGTTCTGTCCCGAATTAAATGAAATCAAGGGACAAGGCCTAGAAGAGTTTGGAGTTGATTTGGCCAGAGTGGACTTATCTTATTTTCCCCATGCAATGAAGCCCAAAGAGTACGATCCCAAGCTATCATTTGTAGAAAATGTTGCTAAAAGAGCAGATGACTTAAAGGCCAAAGAGCAACTGAAGAATAATGAAAACTTAATTCACTATCTCTATAAGAGCGAACATTCCATTGAACCAAATAGACTAACGTTGAGAGAGTTAAGCACCCCAGATAGTAGAAGAATGATCTCTGCTAAAAAGCTCTACCCAAAAACGCTTGAGAGACTTAGTAAGACTAACTATATAGAAAAAATTAAAGAGGCCGGTAGTATAGAAGATTATATTGCGCCATTTTTTTCAGATAAAGAAAAGGCACGTAAATATCTCCAGACACTAGGGCAATTTTCTCTTGAAGAAGAAATTCCGCAAGAGGTAAGAGATTTTGAGGCCTCGTTATTTTTAAATAACGACTTAAAACATCTAGTCCAAAGCTCTAGCGATATAAACTATAATAAACCATATGATCTGATTGAACTTATAGAAGAGTCTATTAAGGCCGACATATCACTACTAGATTATGATAAGAAAAACTATGAACATCAATTTGTCTGTGGTGATATTAAGCGTTCTTTACAAAAGCTTATTGGATTAACAGGCCAGAAGAATGGAAATTTAATTAATGAAGCTAAAACTTCAATATCTCAAAATATTTCAGAATTTAATAAATTTATAAAAAAAGCTGATGGTAAGCGCTTCATAGATGGAAGAATTAAATCACAAATTAGAACAACCGCATGTCTTGATGAAACGAGTAATATTCTTCAAAGAAGATCGAATAAGTTTGCTAAACTAGGAGGGAAACTTCCTAAAAAATCTTTAGAAACAAGTGTGGTACAAATATCTGTATTTTCTACTCCTGAACTAGTTCTAACCTCTCCTGAGACAGAAGAAAAGACAGTTGTCCCAGAAGTTGTTGAAGTAAAAGCAAATGAAGCGGTTATAGAGTCTTTTGAGTCTAGTGCTAATAACTTTAAAGAAAAAGTTTCAAAGATTAGTGATTCCCCGAGGAAAAATTCTCTTATAAAAGAATTCAATGACTATGCTAATAAAGTCTACAGTTCTGTAACAAATAGATCCTATCCAGGAGGATTTGATATTCAAAGAACTCCTATAAAGAGCTACTCTAAACTTATGTCAGATTACAATAAGGACTCGTTTAAAATTAAAGCGAGCAGTAAGGCAACAGATATCATTAAAAAGTCATACGAATTAAAAGAAGAGCTAAAAAAAGCAGATCCAAAAAGAAAGAGAGAAATCCAAAGACTCTTAAGCACTTTAGATGAGCAATTAAGTTCTATAGAAAATGAAGGTGTAGATATTGCAGCAATAAAAAGAGAAGTCGCTAGTGCCTTTGCAAAAACTCAAACATCTTCCATTGAAGTTGCTGATAAGGGCGATACACCTAAACCAACTCAATACAAAACAAAAGAATCAGCGAATAATTATGATAGGGGAGTTCAAGCACCAACAAATGCCACTACCTCTACTCAAGCTCAGGCCCAATTAACTGCAGCAACAACAGGAGCAAGTTCACCAAGTTCTGATGCGGCCCCTGCACAATCTGCTCCTAAGGCCAATACTACAAAGCAGACACAACCCGTTATTAAGCCAATCTTTTTAACAGCAAAGCAAAACCTTAAAGAAGTCCTAAGCTCTCAAGATTCAAGAGACGCTGACTTTTTCATCATCTATGATGCCAAGACAGATAAAATTGTAAAACAAAGTGATAGCAATATCCTTTGGAGTTATGAAGTCAATCAAATTGAAGGGAATATGAAAACCCTAGACTCACAAGAAAGAAAGTATGTTCTCGAACTACTTGAGAAACGAAATCGCTTCAAGACTGAGAATTTAAATTCTATTTTATCTGGGAAGAGGTAGTTCTTGGGAATTGACTTAATGTTTGACCGTTTAATTATAAAGTTCATTATAGTTCTTGTTGTATTTGTCTTCTTTGGCAATGTGTTTGATCGCATTTTTGGTGAAGGTCGTCGATATATTCTCTTACTTTTGTTAGTCGTTTTGGGAGGCTATATTAAAAGCTTTTATAATATAAAAAAAATGAGAGATGAAAGCAGGAGAGAGAGTTCTTTACCAAAGAAAAGAGTAATGTTGACTCCCTTTCAGATTTTAAAGTGTGAGAGAGATTTCCCCCTGCCTCTTTGCGATTATGCTATTGAGCAGATAGCTCAAAAAGACCTTAATAGAGCATTAAGACTGGCGAAAGATTATTGCTTCAATGAGGGGGGAAGTAAAGAAGTAAGAAGCTTTCAAAAGCGAGTCGCTTGTGGAAAACTCTTAAAGCTGAAAGTTGTTAATAATAGGTTAGAGAACCTTGACGAGGTAATGGAGATATCCTGCTTAGAAATAGATTCTAGACTTTGTCGAAGAGTAATGTTGGATAATAAAATATCAGCTAAAAATAGAGCAATTGTTTACTCTTACTACTTGTCAAAAATAAAAGGCTCGGCCCATACGTTGTCAATAATGGATAAGATGATTGATATAGTAAAAGTCGACACAATAGATGTTGTAGAGGTTAGAAATGTGATTTCAAAATGGCGCGATATTTGTAAATCTTCAGATGAGAATGCCTGCAAAGAAGTTTTAAACTTTACTAGAGCAGTAGAACTCTTGCGCGACAATAAAGTCAAAGATGCGAAAAAGGTATTGAAAAATATAAAATGTAGATACCGAGACCCTTGCTTAAGGCAAATGAAGTATGTAAAGGATATTATCCGCGGGTAATGCTAACTCCACACATACAACTTTTCATCAAGTATCATAAAAAGGTTTACACATGAAGTTTTATGAGAAATTTAATAACACCTACATATGTATAAGTTTTATTATTATCTTCACTATTCTCAGTGCGTTCAATGGTTTTGCACTAAACTCTTTTATTTCATTTCAGGCTCCTGCGCCAAAATATTCATTCTATCTACTGATAGCGATAAACCTCATTCAAATACTAGTGATTCCTTTAGTCGTTGTTAATTTATTGAAAACAAGAATTATGAATAGGTTTTTAGAGATAAAAGATCAGAAATTATATAAAAATATTATTCTTTCTAAAATGCCTTATATTGGAGTTCTAATTTTATTCACATTATACAGCTTTTTTAAGACAAGCGTTGTTTTTGAAAGTTTGATAGTAATGGCCAGTATCTTGTGCTTGATTCTAGTGATTAGAAATTACCTTTCTCTATTTAGGGTCACTTATTTTTCTAATAATTTTGCTAATGTCTTTATATCTCTTTTATTATTCACTCTTATTGATACTGTATTTTCTTATTTTATAATCAAGCTTGGGACTATTTTATAATCGACTTTTCCTTTGTCGACGTTAAATAATTTGACTAAAAAGGGGAGTTGACCATCTATTTTAATGTTCGAAATACTTATTTTTCCTAACTAGCCTAAATGTTCAGTTTTAAATATAAAGCTCGCTGCAACTCCTCTTTGAGAAACATTTTAGTGTGTCATTCATGTAGCATGGTACTACTTAAGCTTTGAAAATTTAAGCAACATTGAATTATCTTGAAAGAAGTTTAATTCATACTAAGTGCATCAAAAGCTCCAAACATGATTGAGTCAACACCTTACTTAGAGTCTTATTTTGGTAACAGTTTTAATGAGTCATATCGCGCTCAGAAGAAGCTCAAAGCCAACTATCTACGATAATTTAAATGATCCAACAATTGGTATTCAGAATAAAGGAAATGGGTTTCAACAATGAATGCCTTTACTTTGATACTCTTTATATTGTTTTCAAATAGTTCATTCTCTTCAGAGGATATCTTTCTAACCTGTATTGAAGCAGGGGCAGAAAAGATCGAATGCGGTGAAGGTGATGTTTATATTCTTAACGGGTTTGTAAACTCAGGGGAATTTTATCAACATGACTTTTCTCACTTAAAGAAAAAGACAGAGATTTTTTCTGAATTAATTTTCTCTAACGACATTAGAGACATAGGCGATATCGACCTAGACAGGTTGGGCCTTAGTGCATCTGAGCGCGAGTCTTTAGAAACTATACTTCCCGAACTATTGGACTATAAGAAGAAAATTGATCTAGGAAAATTTTCATATAGTCAAAAATTGCTATTAAAAAAGTCTCTCACAGACAATTTAAAGAAATTAACAAATGGTGAACTTAATCAAGATGAAATGATTAGAACAGGAAAGGAAATAGGTCTTTTTTCCACAAATCTAAGTGCTACAAATGATAATCTTTCTCGTGATCGCGATCATTTAGCGATTGGAGATCAGCTTGGAGTAAGAAACCCTGACGATTTAGGCGGGCTAAGAACTGTGGGCCGTGAAATAATAAAGGGCCCTGATGACATGACTCTAGGAGATTTTAGGGCCAATGAAGACCCTTTAGAAAGAGGGAGTAGGCTAGGCATTAAGGACCCTGAAAATACAACCCTTGGAAACAACAGTAGTCTTCAAAGAGACAACGGCTACACAAATACAGGTAGAAGAAATGTTGATGAAGAGGGCGGTGGATCGACGACCGGTACTCTTCAAAGAGATAACGGATATACGAATACGGGTAGAAGAAATGTTGGTGACGAGGAAGGTGGCTCGACGACCGGTACTCTTCAAAGAGATAACGGATACACAAATACGGGCAGAAGAAATGTTGGAGACGAGGACAATCGAGGGTCAGGAACGCCTTTAACAACAGACTCTTTTGGAAATGATTCTACAATTATGAATTCAGGAAAACCTTTTGATAGTGACCTTGACGATTTAGTAGACAACAATCCACCTGCAAATGATCCTCCTACGAATGATCCACCTGCGAACGATCCACCTGCGAATGATCCACCTGCGAACGATCCACCTGCGAACGATCCACCTGCGAATGATCCACCTGCGAATGATCCACCTGCGAATGATCCACCTGCGAATGATCCACCTGCGAATGATCCACCTGCGAATGATCCACCTAAAAAACCAAGAAACTCATTAGGTGAAACACAAGGTGAGGCAATGGAAAGATACTGGAAGCAAATCAAAGCCTGTCAAATAAGTCCGCGAGGGTGCAAAGAGCCTATAAAACCAAAGGAAAGTGATTTTCAGAGGATATCTCCATTGAGAAATATTGAAAGAGAGGGCGTTCTAGATATTAGAAATATAAGGAATTATTGAATTTATGATCTCACAACCTTTTCTAGCTTTGTTTCTACATGATTTAGAGATAAAGTCTTTCGCCCTTTTTCGTGTTTGAGAAGTTATACCTGTGAGGGATTCATCTCTAAGCTTATAATATAAAAGTTGACTCATTTGACTCATAACTATTTCATTATTCTGTCTAAATTTATTATCAAGAATATTGTAAGCCTCTTCAAAATTATTCAGTCCATCCATTTCATCCACGAGAGCGGAGCAAGAATAACTATGCCCTTGCTCACAGCCTTTTTTAAACAATAAAGTCCTTCTATTTTTTTGAGTATCATGGACTGCTAGACCCATTCCCAACTCAAAACAATCCTCTGTTGACCCTGTCCTGTGACAACTTCTTTCAAGCTTTTTTAAGTCAAACATAGATCCAAATTCCCTGATAGCTTCGGCTTTGCCAAGCTCTTCGACCGAATGAGAGGTTTGAGTGGTAAGTAAGCAAAATAAGAAAAAAATGTACTTCATTATGCCCTCCATGGCTTCCGCTACTATAATACAATTATCTATTGATGAGATAAAGTGTTTTGGTAAGTATTCGATTGTAGACAGCTGTAGGCAACTTTTACCTACCTGTAGTATATCTATCCTAAAGTGCTTAACTCAACTATGCGCGTTTTTATTATTCTCAACAACGGAAACACGAACCTTGTTTTTTAAGTATTTGTTTAGGTGGCTTATCTTTCGGCCCAACTCCTTCTTAAGAAGAATTGGGTTATATTTCATATATTCCCTCTCAAGGTCATATTTTTGCTTTTGTGATAATGCGCTTGATTCCATAAGCCTATGATAAGGAGTTTTTGGTTTATCATACTTTCTTTTATAGCTACTTCCTACTCGATATTTTTCGACAAGCTTAAGTTGTGGCGTAAAAAAATTTAAAAGGGGGTTTAAATAATCCTGATAAATTTCATTCATATATTTAATTAAATTTTCTTCGTCGATTCGTTCATATCCAAACGTCTCTCTAACATGGGTGAAATTCTTTTGTTCAACGTGACAGTTGTCATTTTTTCGATAGGCCCTAGATCGGGTTAAGTTTACACCTTTCATACCGTTGAAGTATTCTACAAAATAACGGTTTAAGAACTCCGTACCATTGTCTACATTAAATGACCTAATAGAGTAGGGTGTGAGCTGCATAATTTTAATGATTCCACTCAACGTCTCATCTGCACCTTTTCCGAAAATCGCTCGATTATTTGTCCAGCCTGAATAAATATCTGTAACAGTAATTGACCATGCAAATTTTCCAGACAGGGAAGTTCCACAGTGAGCAACAGTGTCGCATTCAATAAAGCCAGGAACACTCTCTTTTTCTTCAAAAATTTTTAAGGGAATAATATTTTGAAAATTCTTTGACCCACGAATTGTTCCAGTTCTTTTTCTCCTTGCGAATTGGGCCTTATAGCTTCTAAGATATCTATCAACAGTGGCCGGACTCATTAATAAGAGTTCATTCTTAACATAGGGGCCAAATCCTTTACCTTGATAATAGTTAAGCCATACGGGAAACGCAGCAACCATCTTCTTGGAACACATTCGACCCATGAGATGCCATAATCTCTTCAAATGAAAAATGCTAGTGTCAGAGTATACCTTTGTTCTTCCAGAGGACTTAGGAGTGTTCATATGGCCTTTAGAAAGTATTTTAATAGCGTACTTTCGATGAAAGCCTGTGACTGAGCACAGCTCGTCTAATATTATAGATTTTTGTTTTTTACTCGAATTAAAATATCTCTGTCGAATTTGGGCCAAGTATTCGGTTTTAAATTGTAAGGTCATTACTGTTTTCCTTTTAGTAATATTTTAGTGAGTCATTCATCTAGCAGATTTTATTTAACTTTTAAAATTTGAGTAACATTTGAAAAATGAGAAGAAACAGAAAACTTACATTGATAGAAGGGGTTTTGAACAAGTGCATTAATAACTCCAAGTATGGTTGAGTCAACACCTTACTTAGAGTCTTGTTTCGGTAACTATTTTAATGAGTCATAACGGAGTATACTAATTAACCCCATATAATTACCATTATATGGGGTAGGCTTTGGGGGAGTTATTTCATCCTATTTCTAGTATTTTAGACCATCTCCTAGTGATTTCATACCTTGCAAATTATACCTATACTCAGGTCTTACTGGATCAGTCCAACCTGGATCAAATCTTGGTAGCTCACCTGGTAGATAAAATTGTCTATTCGCATTCTCTAAAATTCTTTTAATTTTTTCATCATCTAACAATGAATATCCTGCAAAAAATAGTTCTTGAGAAAATTGAATTTCTTCTAATATTTGTGCACTAAACGTCTTATGATTTTCGGCCATAAATTGTGTTATTTCTGAGCGTGGATTTAGCGCTGTAAAAATATGCTCGTAGTATCTATCCACTTCAGAAGCTTGATTTTTGAGTGCTTTTTTAAGTTCTTTTTCATCTTCTAAAATCTTTGTAATTAGTATGGTATTTTCAGCACCATAATGACCTTGTTTTGCCATTGCAATACATTTTTCACCCGTAGATGACACATATGAAGCTAGCGGGTTTAAAAGTCTATGGTTTCTATTTTTACACAAATCATATTCAGTAGAAAAAGTTCTAGCGAAAGCATCACAGAAACCATCGTTAAATTTAGCAAATTGAACATCAGCATCTAAGCAATTATCAATCCAAAAAGATTCTGTTCTTTCTACATGCTCATGATAGGCCGAAATAAGATCTACAATTTCTTCGTCAAACTCGCTAGATTTATCATGCTCTGATTCTGTTGCTAATTTTTCTTGTAATATATAGCCCCAATTTGATTCATTAGAATTCTCTAAATTTTCTTCAATTTCATATAATTCAGCTGATCTTGAATAAACTCTTTGGTAGGCCAGGTTAATGATATACGCACTTACTAATGACTTCATATCCTGTGACATTTCAAACTTTGGATATAGAAAGGTATAATTTTCATTTTTAAACACTTCATTTAAGGCGAAGAAATCAAAGTAACTTTCAAACTTCATCACTCGCCTATAATTCACTTTATTTAAGGAATTCAGTCGGATAATACTCATTTCACAACCTAGATTTTGATAGCTGATTCTTTTTGAAAATGCTTTTAGATTTTTAAGTAATATCTCAACACCTTGGTCATCAATTTCATCTACAAAGAAACTTGAATCAAACTTTGTTGCACTAACAAACTCTTCACCGATATTATGAGAGATATCACCTACTAAATTTAGTGCGCAAACTCTCTCTTCTGCAAAGCTTCTCGTCGGTGGCGTTCCTGTAAATGTGTGAGTGCCGACAAGCCTAGCATTAACAAGGACCTCTTTAGAAGATAAGTTATAGTTCTTATCTAGGATTTCAAATTGGTAACTCTTAGTAAGAATTGAGTTATCGACATTTTTAACTTCCACTTGTGCTAAAACATTTGTCATTAATATAAGCGATAATAAAATTTTTTTCATAAATACTCCTTGTTCTTTACAAAGCAATTTGAGTGCCAAAGTTTTTCATCAAAATATTCAATAAACTCTCCAAATGAGTTGAAAAAGTGTTTCACAATCGGAACCTGTTCCAAATATGAACCAGTATACTTCTCCTGATAACAGCTAGTTATACCAAATAAAGATTGGCACAACTTAAGCAATACAACCTGACGAGACATTGATTATTTAAAAAAAGGAGAGAATATGAATATCAAAAATTTAATGACAACACTTTTACTACTTTCAAATGTTCAAGCAATTGCTGGAGGCTTTGTGGAATACAGATGCCAAAATTGGGGAGACAATCTTACTCAACCTCAGGCCCAACAAAGATGGCAATGGGCCATGAGATGTGATCCAGCAAATAAAGGAATTCTGACGACATTCAAGAACTATACAGCACCTGGTGGGGCCGTAAGACCTGCCTACCCTATTTATGGTCTTCTTGATGAAGAAAATTATCTGCAAGGACCTACAAATCCTTTAAGCTGGTTTCCACCTGTAAGTAGCGGTGCCGATTGTTACATTCCAGAAAATTACGACATTGTAGGCTTCTGTGCAGGTGGTTGCTATACGGCCGATCAGATGATTTTAAGTGGGAACAAAGAATTCGCTATAAAAGATATGTTCGATACAAAAGAGTTAAGAGTTACGACTCTTTCAAGTAACTCTACCCTAGACGGACTAAAGCTAAAAGAAGGTAGTGTCTTTTCGTATTCTAAGTCCATTACCTCAGGGTCTCACGACATCGTTAATATTAAAACACAATCTGCCAAAAGCTTATCTGTGACATTAGAGCATCCACTTGTTCTTGCAGATGGAAACTATATAGCAGCACAAGACTTAAAGGTTGGTTCAAAACTACTTAATGAGTTTGGTGAAGAGGAAATCATCGAAGAGCTTTCGATAAATAAGGTTGAAGGAAAGGTTTATAACATCAGAACAAATGGTGAAAAAGAAACAGACCGAGTTATTGTTGCCGGAGGATTACTCAATGGAGACCTAACTATTCAACAAAGAAAAGCTAAAAAGGCCAATCAAGTACTACTAAGAAAAAAATTAGTAAGAGGCGAATTAATCAAGTAATTAATTTTTAAATTTAGGAGAAATATATGAAAAAGAAAATAATCACTTTAGCAGTAATGGCACCGGTATTAGCAATAAGCTATTTGCAAAGTACTAAACCTTCTCAAGACCTTCCTATAGAGAAGGTCGTTAAAGAAAAAATGCCTACTGCTAAGACTTCCGTACTTAATACGAATAAAGCAGTTATGCCTAGAAAAATTCAAGAAGTTGTCATTAAAAAAAGTGAAGCACTTCTAGCATTATCTAATATTAGAAATAAGGCAATTAAGACTGATGCTGAGAAACAAGAGCTTAATGAGTTTTACACTAACTCTAGAAATATTAGGCTGGCCTACTTAACTTTAAGAGCGACGGATTTTAGCGATATGGATCAATCTATGGAGCGTAGAATTGGAGCAACAAACTTCTTAATTGAAGCAATTCAACAAAGAGAAGTCGATCGCACAGATGCAATTAAAGCAGCTCAAATGTTTCTTCTAAGCGAGATAGAAGAGTCTACTCATGACCTAGAAGCAAGAAGACTAATTATTGGAGACAAAGTTGAAATCTTTCATGCCCTTTCTCAATATGCACCAGAAGAAGTTAAGAAATTTAAAGAAAACTATATGAGCGAAAGACTAAAGAAAGTCATCAAATATGTAGAAACAAATATCCAAAGAAGTAGAGGTTAATATGAAAAAGAAAAATATATTTATAGCACTAGCTCTTTTAGCGACTCCAGTAATGGCCAAAGAGCATATCATCACTTCAAGCGAGAAACTATCGGCCGAATTAGGTGCTGGTTACAGTTCTGAGTCAGAAGTATTTACGGGAAAGTGTGTAACAGGACAGCCTATTTACGTTGGTAAACAAGAGTCTAATCTAGATTTCTCTCAGTCAGTAAGTCAAAAAGAGCTTTCTAAAGAACTTGGAATATCTGCTGGTGGACGAGCAAGGATGGGGGCCATCACCTATACGGCCTCTGCAAAGTTTATGAAGAATTCTAAGTCTAATGCCTTTTCGATATCTTCTATCTATACAGGTAATTACTCATTTAGACAGAGAAAGCTTAAAGATCCTCAATTAAATGAAATTGGAAAGAAGCTGATGAATAACCCTATGAGGTTTCAGACAACTTGTGGAGACAACTTCTCACATAAGCAAAGTTTAGGGGCCAAAATATTCTTCAGCATTAGAATAGACTTTACTAGTACCACTGCAAAGCAGGCCTTTGAAGCCAATTTTAGTATGAGTGGCCCTATGGCATCGGCCAGTGCGAGTTTAAAGCAGGCCAAAAATTCATTTTCTAAAGATACAAAAGTAACTGTCTCTGCACTTCAAATTGGTGGAGACGTATCAAAGATATCTGATATTTTTGCATCATCAAATGCTCAAGGATCAAAAGACTTTGTTAGCTGTAGCTTTGGTGATCTTGTAAAGTGTGAAAAAGTCTTAGAGGGTGCAATTGAATATGCCACTAATACTGAAAATGGGTTTCCTTCTCAGATTAGACCAGATTCAGACCCTAATTCGGCCACAGGGCCTGCTGTTCTAAAAACATACGCCTACCCTTATGATCAAATGGGAGAGTATATAAACTTCTCTCCTGCACTTACAAGGGCAATAAAGAAGACTAGACAAGCATTAAATACTGTCTTTGAAAGCGTATTTTCTCAACACCATACAACTTATACTCTAATCAATAATGGAACTATTAGGCTTAGTCCAAGACAGAGAAATAAGTTTGTTCAAATGGAAACTAATCTCTATGATCAATTCTTCACTTTGGCCGAAGGAATCGAGCAATGCTATGACTCTCCTCTTGAGTGTTCTGATATATATGAAGAATTAAAATTTGGTGCTGAAAGTGGAGCAAAACTGTATCCTTTAAGCGAATTTGAAGTAGAAAAAGAGATCTTTGCCCAATGGTGTGACTTCGCAGGGACTCCATTCTCAAAAGATCATACGAAAACAACTGTAAATAAGATGATTGCAGTAGCTAAGGAAATATCTGCAGATTCATTTGCGCCAGCTGGTGCAGGACTTGAAGTTGATACTTGCTATATTGCTGGAAGCGTCTTGGAAAAGCAGAGCTCCCTCAACTTATCTAGTGCAAATATAAGTGATCTAAGACCTTTATCTACCTTAAAAGGACTTACAGAGCTTGATATTAGCTATAACGAAATCATAAATCTTGCACCACTAAGTAATCTAAAGAATTTAGTCACACTTAATGCTAGTGGAAATAAGATTGCTGACTTAAATTACTTAAGCAATCTTATAAATCTTTCAAGACTTGAGCTAGCAGATAATGAAATAGTTATTAGCTCACCATTAAGTAAACTTGATAGAATCGACTTCTTAGATCTAAGAAACAATCATATTGATGTTGAGTGTCCTTTCTCAAACCCAGGAATATGTTTAATCGCTGATTATAGATATAACAACGAGTTTGTTCCTCTTAGCAGAGATCATCTAAATCTCCCTTCAAGATGGGGTCATAGGGTTTCAAAGCTAAAAAATGGTGATCTTATTGTTACTGGTGGATCCGTTGGGAGTCATGGAACGAGAATTGGAGTTCTTTCAAATTATGAAACAGAATTCTACTCTCATTCAAACTTGGTCAACCAAAGATCACATCATACGGCAACAGTTCTAGATAGTGATGAGGTTCTAATCACAGGTGGTTGGGGTGCTAATATGAGCGCAGAGATCTTTAATCACTCGACTCAGTCAGTAGCGACACTCCCATCAATGAATCACCCTAGAGTTGAGCATGCGGCCTTAAAACTAGATAATGGAGACGTTCTCATCACAGGAGGGTGGAAAGGTAGAAATCAATTTTGGACAGGTCGTGATTCTCAGGCCAATGCTGAATTATTTAATGCGAAGAAAATGAAGTTTGAAAGCATAGGCTCAATGAAGGTTCCTAGGGCCGCTCATACGATGACAAAACTAAATGATGGCAGAATTCTCATTGTGGGAGGATTTAAAGTTAATAGTGAATCTGAAGGTGAAGGACTTTCAAGTATAGAAATATATGATCCAAACTTTAAAAAGTTTATAAAGATTCCTTCAAGACTTAGAAATGCTAGAGGAAATCACACGGCAACAAAGTTAAAAGATGGTCGTGTCCTAATTGCAGGAGGATTCAGTAAAGAAAATAGCGCCGTAGCAACAATAGAGATCTTTAATCCAAGAACTCTTACAGTGGAATTACAAGAAACTTTAATGAATGAGCATAGAGCTAATCATCAAGCGGTTCTACTTCCTGATGGAAAGGTATTCTTAGTGGGCGGGCAAACGAAGTTTGCACCTAGTAGGAGTACTTCAGACGCTTGTGATACTTGTAGTAAAACTGCAGAGATCTATGACCCTTATACGAAGCTATCAACAAAGACTTCGTCTGAGATGAATGCGGCCAGAGCACAGTTTTCAGCAACACTTTCAAACGATAATAGAATAATTATTATTGGTGGCAAAGGTGATGATGCAAGATTTAGTGCATCTATGTTTGAGTTTTCTAAATTCTAGGCAATAAAAAAGGGAGACTTAAGTCTCCCTGTTTTTATCTAATGAAAATGCTCCCTCTAAGCATTAAAACCAGAAATCATCTTGTGGCTCTTCTCCTCTACATTTCTTCCACTGCAGCTTGTAAACAATACCTGCATTGAAGTCGGCCGAATCAACAGTTGAGAGGGCCTCATGCTTTCGAGAATTTGTTCTAACAGTCATTGAAGAGTTAACTCTGAGGTTTACATCCTTTCCACAAGGAGACCAGACTTGTCCAACTACGGCCAAAGTGTTTGAGATCATGTAATCATCATCCATCTCACCTCTAAAAGTCTTATTGTATCTAGGTCCTCTTGCTCCTGCGAAGAAGTACTCAGCACTAAATCTAGCATTTGCTCCTCTTGGTAGCATCATATATCCACGGTAATCAACATCAATAACTGACACAGACAGTCCTTGAGGAACATGAACAGGTATTGCAATATTACAACTCTTTCTATCGAGCCTCTTACCTGTCTCTCCCCCAGCTTCTACGAGAAATTCATCAAAGATGATACTCAGTGATTTATTATCAGGGCTTAAAACTGTTGATGCAGTTCCGGCCGGACAACCTGTCCCTCCATATCCTGGCTCACCAAGTTGGATATCTCCTGATGCCATTGCTGGTGCAGCTAATGTTGAAAGTGCAAAAATCGTTGTCATAAGTTTTTTCATTCTTCATCTCTCCGTTCGGTGGTTTTTCACAAGTGGTTTTGTGATCTGTTAAAACCAATCTAAAAAATCTTTCCAAGAAAAAAAACAAAAAAATCGTGTTGATTCTTTTTTGTAAACCACGTGGCGAAGATTGGAACACGGCCTCGCCACGTGGCTTACTTTTACTTTATAGAAGGATTTTCAACTTTCTTTTTAAAAAGACATCATGCAAATTAGCACTTGTGAGAGTAACAATCATTAGAGGAGAGGCAAATGAAACTTACAAAGAATACAATAATACTAGCGGCCCTATTTTCAAGCACCCTTGCGAATGCAAGATCTCTTGAATTTAAAGAAGTTCAACTTTCTGGTACAGGCTGTAAGGAAGGAACGACTTCTACAATCGTCTCTGATGATGGTAATAGCCTATCGGTACTCTTTGATGAACTAATGGTACAAATCCCACAGTTTAGCGCAGACAATGATAATGATGAAATTTCTGATGACAATGAGGAGTTAACTAGTAAGTATGATAAGTCAGTAGATAGAAAAGTCTGTCTTATGAATATCGCAGCAAAGGTTCCAAGAGGATTTAAGATCTCAAATATCGAATTGAGTTTTGACTATAGAGGAGCAAGCTTTACAGATGCAGGTACAACAACTTCATTTAAAACTAAACTTGTTAACTTTCAAGGTCCAAGCGGAAGGCATCAATATCCTGAAAAGCTCCTCGGTACAAAGAGGTTTAGAGCAAATGAAGATACAGACTTTGTGCTCTCACAAACAAGAACACTACCTATTGAGTCTAGCTGTTCTACTGACGGGCAGAATGTATCTAGGTTCGCCTTAAAGAATATTCTTGTGGCCAAAACTATTAGATCATCTTCACACTTTTCTCCTGAGGCATTTCTAGCAGTGGATAGCGCGGACATGCAGGCAAAGGTTAAGTTTAAGCTAGACCTACAAAGATGTGGTGATACGGGAGATCTAGATGACCGTGACGATAGATCAGGGCGCGGTGATAATAGTAGAATTACGTATCAAAGACAACGCTGCGAAAGATTAGGCGGACGTTGGGACCATAGAATGGATGTTTGCTTTGGATTACGTCAAGGTAGAGGGAGTTCACGATCTAGACGGTGATATTTTGGCCCCAAATGTCTTTCATTTTATGACATTTGGGTGCTTTTTTATCAAAGCAAGGCCCATAGTATTGTTTAAGTACGCAAAACTTTCTAAATTCCAAGAAGAGAGAGGAAATTGGAATGAGCTTAAATCAACAGTTACGAGACCAAATAGATTCATACTTAAAAAGGCATAAGCATGCTAGCCTGAACTCGCTGGCAAAGAAATCAGGAGTTGGAGCGACAACCCTAAGAAGAATTCAGTCAAATTCTGTAAAGGGAGCACCTTCTCCTCATACGGTTTTAAATATTATGAGCGCACTCACAAACGAAACGAATCTGAGTAAACTTATAAGTATGAGCGAAGGAGAGATTGGTAATTATCTCAATGATGCTTTTTCTCTATACACCCAGACTGTAACAGAGCACAGTTATAAGGCCGAACTCAATAACACCCTTAGAGATGGCCTTACTTATTTAATATATAAAATGTCAGCTAATAGAACAGGCGTTTCGAAATTAGATATAGTGGAAGAGTTTGGAAAACAAGGATTAAAACGTTTAGAGTCTTTACTCTCCCATGGCTTTGTCATTAGAGAAGGAGACTATTTTCATGCAACAGAGAAGAACTTCTCTGTTGACTACAAGATAGCGAGTGAGCATCTACCAGATCTTGTAAAGTGCTATCGAGCAGAAGAGCTTCATCTAGATAAGAACCTCTTTTATACACTTAGTGAAACAATAAGTGATGAAGGAATAAAGAAGATCAAAGAAATACAAAAAGAAGCAGTAGAGAAAATCTATCAGATATTTAAAAGTCCATATTACGAGGGAGAAAATCACTATTTCACGCTTAATTTATGCGACACACTTACCCACTCTAACGACTTAGGATTAATACAATGAAAAATATCACACTTATAACAATTATAGTTTTTACAATTTTCTCTTCCTTTGGAGGAGAAGTCACTGGTGCAGGAGGCCCTATGAAGAACTTGTTAGAAGCTCATGGTTATACCAGTAACTACTTACAGGGAAACCAATTAAAGGTTACTCTCGGAGAGGTTACAGGCGCAGGTAGAGTACATCTAGATGATATCGAGGCCTTTGTTGGCAATGGTAGAGTTCTCGTAGATAGGGAAATAACACATATAGATTTTGAGGCCACTGGTTCGGCCAAGACAATATCTGACATAAAGAGTATTCATTTTGGTCAGATAAAATTGATCAAGAAACAAATACAGGCGATTATTCACAAATAGTTCAAAAATATTAAAAACTTATGGCATTGTTACCGAAAAAGTAACATGCCAAATTTAACTAAGAAACTACCTAAGCTTGTTCTTCTTCTATCTATCATATTGATAGGTATCATCATATATACATCTTCAGTTCTTAAAAAAGAAATTACTGAATTGCACACAAAGAAAGTATCTGAATCTCTAAATGCCGTTCTACAAACGACCAACGAAGGGTTAAATAACTGGGCAAAAGAGCTAGAAGGCCTAGCAAGATTTATTACACGTAATGATCAAATTCTAGAGCAGGTAATAAACCTAACTGCTTATCCTGTAAAAAAGAATAACGAATCCGCAGAAGAATTAAATAAAACCCTTAGACAACTAGTGGCTACCCATAACTTCTTAGAGGTTTCTATTCTCTCAAAGAATATGAAAATTCTATCCAATTCAACAACTCAGAAGATTGGGATGACAAGCAATACAGATCAGCTATATGAAATTATTTCTAAGCTTAATGAAGGTCATATAATCTTCTCTGCTCCTGAGAAATCCACGGAAGTATTTATAAATGAACAAGGTAAGAAAGAAAAGAATATAGCAAGAATTTGCTTATATGCTCCCATTTCAGTAAATCACGAAATTATAGCTTACCTTATTATCAAAATTAAACCGGCCGATAAATTTAATAATATATTTCAAAGTGGAAGAATTGGAAAAACAGGAGAAACCTACGCCTTAAGAAGTGACGGACTTATGGTATCTGAGACTCGATTTCTTTCAGACCTAAGAAAGAAAGATCCAAATGTCTTAACAAGTGTTCTAAAGCAAAGAATAACTAATCCTGCCAATGAGCGACTAACCGTCATGGCCCAAGGAATCGAGAAGAAACAAGCTGGTAGGAATCTTATCGGATATAATGACTACCGAGGAGTACCAGTCATTGGACACTGGCTATGGAATGACAATTTTAAAATAGGAATAACTACTGAACAAGACCATCTCGAGGCATACAAAGAATTATTTATCTCCATTAAGCATATTAACAATTTTACAATAGTATTAGTAATCGCAATTGTTCTATTAACTATGCTATTTTTCTACGGACAAAGAATTGAACAAGAAAAGAGAAAGATCCTCCTTAATTATAATGAAAATCTTCAAATACAAGTACAGGAAGGGATTCGAGAGGCCGAAAATGCCAATAAAGCAAAGAGTCGATTCTTTTCCCAAATGTCACATGAAATACGTACACCAATGAACGCGATCATAGGCTACGCGGAACTTCTAGAGCAAAGTTCTCTTACGGAAGATCAGACTGAAAATCTACGACATATCTCTGAGTCTGGAACCTTTCTACTACAATTAATTAATGAAATATTAGACTTTTCGAAGATGGAAGCTGGTGAGTTTACACTTGAAGAGCAGCCCTTTGACCTAAGGTTGATTAGTGAAAATGTGGTTGATCTTCTACGTTACAAGACGTCAACTCTTAATGTTATTTTGAAACTAGAAATAGATCCAGAACTCGGAGAGTTCTTTATAGGCGACTCTCATAGACTAAAACAAATTATCATGAATCTAACAAGTAACGCTCTTAAATTTACCGAAAAAGGCGAAGTCATCGTTTACTTAAAAAAGGTTCAAGATGAAAAGAATATTGAGTGGATTGAGATATCAGTGAAAGATACTGGAATTGGTATTGAACATGAAAAGATTGATATTATTTTCGATGACTTCACTCAGGCGAACTCTTCGACATCAAGAAAGTATGGAGGAACCGGTCTGGGTCTTACGATTACTAAGAAGATTGTTGAAGCAATGAAAGGAGAGATAGGAGTGACTAGCTCTCTAGGTAAAGGTTCTACATTCTGGTTTCAAATACCATTAGTTAAAACAAATAGTATCGCAACTAACGAAACTGTACTTGAGTATGACAAAGAATCAATTAAAGATCTAAAAGTACTTATTGCAGAAGATAATTCTGTAAATAGGAAATTGGCGATCAAACTTCTTACTCTCGTAGGCTTTGAAAATTTAAAAACTGCTTCTGACGGTAATGAAGCTGTCGAATTCGTTAAAAATAATCCCGTGGATATTATATTTATGGATGTAATGATGCCAGACCTTGATGGTATCGAAGCAACAAAAATGATTAGGGATCTTGGTTTTGATTCAGAGCAACTTAAGATAATTGCTCTGACGGCCAATGCCTTCTCTGAAGATAGGTCAAATTGTATCAAGGCCGGAATGAATGAACATATAAAAAAGCCATTTAGAAAAACAGATGTTATCGCTTGTCTAAAACAGCTTAATATTTGCTAATTACTTTACACAGTAATACTTAAAACTTCTTGTATTCACACTATGAACATCTCTAACAGGACTAGGGTTTCTTAGTCCTGGATGGTAAACCTTAGCACTTCCCCACTCATTAATGGCCCATACTGCTTGGTTAATACTAACACCACCGTTCCAGTCTCCGTAGCTATCAATAAGCTCTAGCTCATTCGAATTTGGTAATCGTGCCCCCATCGACTCACAGGCCATCTGTGCATTTCTTGGGTGATGAGACGTACTAACAGTTCCTGTAGGACTTCCAACTAATCTGATTCTTCTATTACCTAAATTAAGTGTTGATGGAAACTTTGTTCTTTGAAATTCTTCAAAAACTCTAGAAGCGATATGCGACATTACCACACCAGGATAATCTTCCGCTTGGAATGTCTGAGAGACACCATCTTTATCTACAAGGGTTAGAGTCACGGCAATAGTTCCTCTACAATTTCTTCCCATGCTGTAGGTTCCATAGGCCACATAATCTAAATAATCAAATGTGTTCTCAGGAAGATAGCCCGAGCGTTGCCCGTTACTGGCATCTTGAATAATTCTCTGTATTGAATTGATATGTTTGAACTGAATATTTCTGTTGGCCACACCAAGTTTTCTATAATAGCTATCTAGAAATCCCTTAAAAGTGGCCTCTAATGAAACGTCTATATATCTATGCTGTAGAGCGATCGCTTTTTGTTTGTCATATAAGGCGTCAAAGGTCACAAGCATTTGCAAGGCCTCACTACCTTTAGCACCGCTTTCCATTAACTCACTTGCAATAGAGCTCATCTCACCAATAAACTCTAATCTCGTTCTAGAGAATGCATTATGATACGCACATTCATCCATTCCTCTTATAAATGGAATACTTGGCCAAATATTTGCGCTCTTAGCATTTGCCGGAAAGATTTGAATTAATAGCAATAGCACTAAAAGATGCTTCATGTAGGACTCCTTAAATAATTAATTAAGTCTACATCATGCATAGAATTGAACAATAAAAGTGTAATTATTTCAGATGGTGTCAGTCTTTAAACACCCAATATTAGTCTACAATCTCGGCCAAGACGCTGATTCCATGTGACTCAAGCTTCGCCTTTGCATCGGCCTTAACACCTCTTAAGAACGCAACACTTGGAAAGACCTTCTGATCTAACCCCAAGAATTGAATGATCTGAACAGTCTCAAGTTGCTGATCTAGTATCGTTTTCTTATTTCCAGCATCGACTCGCATATCACTCATAGAGATTGGATGCTTATAGTTTTTAACTTCAACAATTGAATATCTTCCATGCTTTTTTACAATGAGATCAAACTCTTTAGTCTCTAAGAAAGTCTTTGCTTTAGAGAGAATCTCTTCATCAGATAAGTCGCCACTATCTTTGAAAACCTTTGGAAACTTCACCTTTAGATCAGGAATTTGAGAAATATCAAGAGCAGCTAGTTTTTGCTCAAGAGCACTCGATAGTAAATCGTTAACTTCTTGGGATTTTGGATTTAAAAGCTCAGTCTTAGTCAGATAAACACTTTGTGCCTGAAGATCTTCTAACCTAAGCAGAACATCCAACTCTCCTAAATGACCTTTATAATTAGTCCATCCTAAAGAATCAAATAATTGCCTCTGGTTAGAATCACTAATATCAAATGCTTCATTTCTTAGTGAAGCAAATTCATCATCTGCGATATAGCCATCTAGCTTGGCCGCTTTAGAAGGACCTAATTCAATATGAGACGCACTCATTTCTAGGTATTCATCAAGCTCATCATTAATGCCTTTCGCTGAACGAATATGACTGGTTAGATCTAGGTGTGCATCTCTAAAAAAAACAAGGGCCTGGGCCAGCTTTGGTGCCTGCCCATTATTATCTGCTCTATACTTTTTAACAAAATTATCAATAGAAGGTCTCTTATTTAACATGTCACTTCTAAACGTATCGAAAGAAGGAATCTTTGTGCCCAGAGATCGCTGACCGACTAGAATTGGACCGCTCTTTACTGGGTTTGAATCAATAAAAGCTCTGGCAACTTCATAACAGTCATCATCAGCGGCCAAATTAGCTGGAAATCTCGTCAATTTGTATGAAGATGGACTAGAACAGCTCGTAGCAATTGTGACAAGAGTGATCAATAAGAAGTATTTCATTAGGCCTCGTTTTGTTTATTCTTCTATATATCGGTATATATAGACAAAACTTAAACCTAATGAAACGTATATTTAAATACTTACATTAAAACTATAGAGTGAACATCTCAAGAATATGTGACTTATCACTTGAGTTTAAAGCACTTGGAACCAACTCATCACACTTAGAAAAAGAAGTTTCAATTATATTCTTTCTAACTGACAGAATGCTTCCAGAAGTAACACTAAAAGTACTAAGGCCTAAACCTACTAGAAGCTCAGTTAATTGTAACTCACTGGCCATGGAGCCACACATCCCTACTGGAATACCTGCACTCTTTGCGCCATTAATTGTCATGCTAATAAGTCTAATCACGGATGGATCATAGAAAGAATATAAATCATCTAATTTATCATTCATCCTATCAACTGCCATCGTATATTGAATGAGATCATTTGTACCAATACTGAAGAAGTCTACTTCCTTGGCCAGTAAATCTGCCATTATTGCGGCAGCTGGAATTTCAATCATAATTCCAATTTCAATCTCTTGATCAAAATCAAGTCCTTCGTTTGATAGCTCTTGCTTACATTGCTCAAGAATTTCTTTTGCTCTTAGAATTTCTCTATGAGTTGCAATCATCGGAAACATGATCTTTGCATTTCCAAATACAGAGGCCCTAAGAATCGCTCTTAATTGAGTTTTAAATAAATCTATCTCATCAAGGCTAATCCGTATTGCTCTATAACCAAGAAATGGATTATCTTCTTTTTCAAGATTTAAATAGCTAACCTCTTTGTCACCACCAATATCAAAGGTACGAATAGTAACAGGCCTCTTTCCCATGATTTCTAAAATTTCTTTATAGAAGTTAAATTGCTTTTCTTCATTTGGCGCTGCAGACGATTCCATATAGAGAAACTCTGTACGAAGAAGACCAATCCCTTCTCCACCATTTTTTAAAACATTCTTAGCATCTTCAACAGAAGAGATATTTCCTAAAACTTTTAGTTTATGTCCATCTGAAGTAATAGTCTCTTTATCGATATATGTTTTTAAGGCCTCTTTGTATTCTTGTTCCTTTTCAATTTGAACTTTTAGCTCGCCAATAAAGTCATCTGATGGCTTTAAAAATACTTGTCCACTAAGACCATCTAAGGCCAATAAATCACCATTACTTACTTCGCTTAAGAGTCCCTTAGCACCTACAATTGCAGGAATCTCTAAAGTTCTAGCAATAATTGCAGTGTGAGAAGTGACACCACCTAATTCAGTGATGAAGCCTTTTACTTTAGTCTTATCGATTGCAGCTGTTTGAGAAGGAGTTAAATCTCTTGCAACAAGTACAACATCATTAGGCAGGTTTCTTAACGAAGATGTGCTAAGCCCCATTGATTTAGATATAAATCGAGTCGTAATATCTTTAATATCTAGCGCTCTCTCTTTAAAGTAGTCATCCTCTAGTGCTTCAAACTTTGCCATAAAGCTTAGTCCTGTCTCTTTAAGAGCATAACTAAGAGAGAACGAGCTTTCACTTATAAGCTTTAGCACTTCTTTTTTAAAGCTAGGATCGGCGGCCAACATTGAATGGGCTTCAAAGATTTCTTGTTGGTCTTTTTGTAATGCTTCTTTTGACAAAGTCTCAAGTTCACCAACAACTTCTTTTAGGATTGATTCAAATCTTTCAACTTCACTACTAGTATCGTCAATCTTAGTGGCCGTAACCTTGTCAAATATATCTTCAACAATGACGACTTTACCAAAAGCAAGACCTGGAGATGCGCTTTTACCAAACATTACTTCTCGCTTAGAAAATGAGCTATTGCTTTAACAGCAGCGTCTTTATCTTCACCGTCAATTTTTAATTCAATTGAATCACCATTACTAATACCAAGTCCCATGATACTCATAATAGATTTTCCATCAACTTCTTCACCATTATATACAAGTGTAATATCGCTACTAAATCCATTGGCCATCTTTACAAATTCGGCCGCTGGACGAGCATGTAATCCGTGTTCTTTTTCTACTTTAATTACTTCATTAATCATTTATGACTTCCTTCTTTAATTTAAAAAATTAACTACTGACTCTTGTCCAACATTAACAATTCCATTTGCAAGTACTTCAATTTTCTCGTCATTCTTAGTGAAGATAATTGGAGTAATCTCTGATGGAGCGTTAGCAATGACAAAGTCTAAATCTATATCTAAGAGTAGTTGTCCTTTTTTGACAATATCACCTTTTTGAACAAGAGATTTGAAATTCTCACCTTTTAGTTTAACTGTATCAATACCAAAGTGAATTAATACTTCTCTGCCACAATTCGACTTTAATCCAACCGCGTGATTCGTTTTAAAAAGACTAACAACTTCTCCATCAAATGGAGCATAGACTTTTCCTTCAGTTGGCCTAATCGCAAATCCTGGCCCCATAAGTCCTTCTGAGAAGACTTTATCAGGAACTGAATTAAGAGAGAGAATTTCTCCTTTAATTGGATTTACAAAGTTTATCTCACTTGAAGGAATTGTCTGAGCTGAATCTATAATTTGTTCCATTTCAGTCTTTAGAACATCAGAACTAGTTCCAAAGATTGCTTGAATATTATCTCCAAGCATAATTACACCACTTGCTCCTAGACCCATTAGCTTCTCTTTACTTACTAGAGAAGCATCATTAACCGTTATTCTTAATCTAGTGATACAAGCATCAAGTGCCTTGATATTCTGTTTTCCGCCAAAACCTTCTAAAACACTTAAGGCCTTAGAAGAAAGACTTTGACTGTCTAAAGCTTCACCTAAATCTTCTTCTCTACCAGGTGTTAAAAGGTTGAATTTTGTAATAACAAACCTAAATGAGCCATAGTAAAGAATCGCAGTAATTGGCCCTGCAATAAGAACAAGCCACGGCTTTGTATCTAAGCTATAGTAGAGAACATAATCAATTAGACCATGAGAGAAGGTAAATCCTAACTTTGCACCAAACATATTCATTACAGTAAAACAAAGACCTGCAAAGACAGCGTGAATTCCATATAGAACAGGAGCAACAAAGAGAAATGCAAATTCGATTGGTTCAGTTATACCTGTTAAAAAAGAAGTAAATGCAGCAGATATCATTATGGATCCTACGGCAGCTTTATTTTCCTTCTTAGCACTATGCCAGATCGCAATTGCGGCCGCGGGGAGTCCAAACATTTTAAAAAGAAAACCACCACCCAGAAAACCTGCTGTCTGGTCTCCAGCAAAGAATCTAGTTATATCTCCATGAACAACTTCTCCAGCAGCATTTGTAAAGCTTCCTATTTCAAAAAAGAATGGAACGTTCCAAATATGGTGAAGTCCAAAAGGAATAAGTAATCTTTCAACTAGTCCGTAAGTAAAAACCATAGCATTAGGGTTTTCGTTTACAGCATACTGAGACATTGAATCAATTACACTTTGAATTGGAGGCCAAATAAAACTCATCGCTACTCCGACGAAAATCATTGCGACAGCAGTTATGATTGGCACAAACCTCTTTCCGCTAAAGAAGCCTAGGTAGTCTGGTAATTTAATTTTATAGAAACGATTGAACATCATAGAAGCTATTAAACCACTAATGATACCGCCAAAAACACCTGTCTCAATGGACTGAATTCCCATAATGGCCTTTGTTTCAATTCCCATTATTTTAGAAACAACTCCCATCGTTCCAAGAAGAACCACAAAACCAACAGTGGCAGCAATTGAAGCGACACCATCATTCTTTGATAATCCGATTGCAACACCAATTGCAAAGATTAGAGCGAGGTTAGAAAAAATAGCACCACCAGACTGTGCCATTACTTGTGATAACTCAGATGGAAGCCATCCGAAGTTTGCACTACCAATTCCAAGAAGTAGTCCTGCAATAGGTAGAACAGAAACTGGAAGCATTAGAGCTTTACCAATCTTCTGCAGTGTTTCATAGACATTAGACATAAAACGAACCTTATTTATTTTTTTAGTTGACCTTTTTAGTTGTAAAAAAGGATACTGTGCTAAATATTTTATAAAGAGTAAATAAGAAATTACTAAAAAAAGGAACAGTAATGACAAGACGTATCATAATTGCCATATCATTCTTTTTCATGGCCCAAGCACAGACCTTCGCCAAAATAGATTATCTAATTAACAAGTTAATGGATAATATCTCACCTTCAGACACAGTTAGAGGTGTAGTCGTAGCTTCTCCTTCAAAGCATAACCCTAATTACTACTATCACTGGGTAAGAGATGCTGCTCTAGTTATGGACGTAGTAAACTCTCTTTACAATAGAGAACAAGACCCAATTAAAAAGGAAATCTACAAGAATACTCTTATGGACTTCACAAGATTTTCAAAGTCTAACCAAGAAGTTGAAACTCTTGCAGGTCTTGGAGAGCCAAAGTATTACGTAGATGGTAGGGCCTATCTTGAGCCGTGGGGAAGACCTCAAAATGATGGACCAGCACTTAGAGCAATCACTTTAATAAAGTTTGCAAACACACTACTTGATAACGGAGAAGTTGAGCTTGTAAAGTCACTTCTTTATAACTCAAGTATTCCAGCGACAAGTGTTATCAAAAGAGACCTTGAATACGTTTCTCACCACTGGTCAGAGGACTCATTTGATTACTGGGAAGAAGTTAGAGGTTACCACTTTCACACATCATTAGCGCAAAGAAGAGCAATGAAAATGGGAGCAAAGCTTGCTTATAGACTTGAAGACTATAGAGCTGCCGCATGGTACTTCACAAATGCTAAGGCAATGGAACAAATGATTGATTCTCACTGGGACGGAAATATCATTAGAGCAAGTAGAAATATTTCTAATAAGCCAAGTGG
Source organism: Halobacteriovorax sp. HLS (assembly GCF_004006665.1). Classification (NCBI taxonomy): domain Bacteria; kingdom Pseudomonadati; phylum Bdellovibrionota; class Bacteriovoracia; order Bacteriovoracales; family Halobacteriovoraceae; genus Halobacteriovorax; species Halobacteriovorax sp. HLS. Next base: position 439,885 of record NZ_QOCL01000003.1, on the reverse strand, counting down.
ATTAGATGTTGCGACAATCCTTGGAGTATTACACTCAAGCGGTGACGATAACTTCTACAACTACACAAACGAAAGAGTTCTTGCGACAAGTGTTGAGATCAAAAAAGTTTTCAAAGAAATCTATACAATTAACTCAAACGAAAAATATGGCGTAGCAATTGGTAGATATCCTGAAGATACTTACGACGGACTTAGAACTGACTCTTTAGGTAACCCTTGGTTCCTTGCAACTCTAGGTTACGCTCAATATTATACTGAAGTGAAAAAAGAATTCCTAAGAAAAGGTTCAATTGAGATAACTGAAGTGTCTGAGCCATTTTTCATAGATCTACTTGGTGAGAATGTATCAACTCAAGTAAGCACAGTTTCACTTGCTAGTGACAATGGACAATCTATTATTAAAGCACTAGATAGAGAAATTTCAGCTTTCTACAAAAGAGTTGAGCACCACAGAAGTAGAAATGGAAATATCTCTGAACAAATGAACAGAGAAAATGGATACATGCAAGGTGCGAGAGATCTTACTTGGAGTTACGCTTCATATATATCTGCATTACTAGCTAAATAATAAAGTCTGTGCCAGTTCTATACTGGCACACCTTACTTCTCAAACTTATCTAAATCACTCAAATCGGCCAGACCAAAACGACTGTAATACATTCTATCTGTAAAAACCTTAAAAGTTTTCTCTAAAGACTTTTGAATTTCTTCTCCATCACAAACACCTATCGCCCTAGCAATAGCTTCATAGGTACAAACGGCATCTTCAAAAGGATTTGTACGGAGTCGATACTGAGACTTCTCCCCCTTAAGAAGCTTTACGGATTGCACTTCTTTAAGAAATGGCTCTCGACGTTTACACTTCTTTGCCTGTCTCCAAGACCCATCAGGAACAATGAGATAGGGAGGTAAATCTAGAGAATTAACAAATTGTTCATTTAACTCAACAGAGTCCTCATCGGGAAAGAGATATAATGGAGTATACTTATTTGAGTCAATAATTCTGTCATATTCAATAGGACTACCTTTAACTCCCCTAATGGCCAGGTCACACTTTCTAATAACCTTCTCGCTAAAGTAGGCCGTATTAGTAGTCAGCTCGAGCTCCGCTTTATGCATAATAATCAGAACAGGGGTTTCGTTTTCTCTTTCATAAAGCTCGTCACAAAAGCATAGATTCTTATTGATCTTACAAGTTAGACAACGTTTATGTGTATTAGCATATCTAGATGACATATTTATAATAGGTTGCAAAAGGTTAAATATTTACTATCATAGATCAATACCTTAAAAACTTAACAATGGAAATAAACATGCAAAATGTAGGATTACTCATTCTCAGACTCGGTGTTGGATTTACGATGCTAATTGCTCACGGCTGGCCTAAGCTTGCCAACTTCTCAGCAGTATCAACAAAGTTTCCTGCACTTTTTGGCCTAAGTCCTGAAATAAATCTATCTTTGGCCGTATTTAGTGAAGTATTCTGTTCAGTAGCTCTCATACTTGGAGTTCTGACTAGATGGGTCTCTATTCCTCTAATTATAACAATGTTAGTGGCGTTCTTTATTGTTCACGGAAGTGATCCTTTTAAATCAAAAGAATTAGCGTTTATGTATATGCTTTGCTACACAACTCTATTTTGTACTGGTGGCGGAGATTACTCAATTGATAGGTTTATCAAAAAGAGCTAGTTTATCTAGGAGAGGCAAAACCTCTCCTCCCTTTTACGCTCTAATCAATTCTCTCGTATATTTCTAAACTCTTATTAAAATCTTTGATCTGGTTATAATAGATATTCTTATGTGGCGTAGCAGTTGCTTTTGTTATCTCTTTAGATTTTCCCATATAAATATAGTGAATATATTCAAATCTATTTTCTGCATTAATTCCTGGGTGAAATTTTTCCTTTGCCTTCAGTTCATCTAAAGCATTTGCCAAAAATCCCATGGTAGCAAGAGCTGCATCTCTAGGTTTTTCCAGACTGCTCTTGGTTACCCCAAACTTAGATTTTATTTTCTTTGGAACTGTTTTAATTTGAGTAGGACCTCTAGAGTTTCTAGAAGTATCGAGGCCATTTCCCTTTAAAACAGAAACTAAGTATGGTGCGGCCTCTTTTAACCAGTACTTATTTGAATCACCAAACTTGGATTCATTACCTAAGATACCGAATGCTAACTTAGACAATTCATTATATTCGTGATTGGTTAGGCCATACATTGAAATGAGTGTACTCTTTTCTTTATCAATTGTTTCCATAAACTTTAAAGAAGTTTTTGTTTGAAGTTTTTTATTTGTTATTACAGACTTTAACTTTCTTACTTCACCATCTTTTTTAGAAAAGTTGTACGGAATATAATCAGATTTCTTTCCCTTCGTTGTAAAATGAATTTTTCCACCTTTAATTTTGAAGTGATGGTCAGCATTTGAAGGAAGAATATATAATGGAGTCTTAGCATAGCGACTATCGAGCTTTACTCCTTCTAACGGTCTAACATTTCCTCTATCATCTTGAATATAGACGATACCATTTTTGACACTATGAAGAGTGTATGAACCGGCACCACCTGATTGAACTTTATCAGCGAGACTACCTAGTAGGTTTACTTTCTTGGACTCAATTAGAGCACCACTTTTAGCATAAATATTTATGATACCATTTACCTTATCAAGGATAATATAATTATCGTTATCCGCATGCTCATGAAAGGCCATAATCTTCTTGTGATCAGAAAGAATATTTAACTTGTCTTCTAACTTCTTTACTTCTTTTTGATTGACCCAATAAGAGTCATGAATGCGTATATCTGCAATAGAAGTATAATCTAGCTTAGGTGGAATAAGACTTAGAGGAGCTTCTCTTTGATATTCTCTATAGCTAGGCTGATCTAGGAGATTGATTTTGTAGAGTCCTTTTAAGTTAAAGATATCCTCTTTTAAACCTACTATTTCTTGTTGATTAATTTGTGATGTCAGACCTTTTAAAGCACTTGAAAAAAGAAAATTTGTATCATTTTGACTGTAGTAACATGAACCCGCAAATAGGGCGCCGTCAAAACATTCTGAATTGAAGTCTACAAGAAAATTTTGATGTAATTGTTCCATCTCATTATCAATTTCTTCTTTTAGCTTTTCAATTTTTTGGAAGAACTCACTATCAGTTAGACTTCTCTTACCTGCAATGGCACCGGTATATTTATTTAATCTATTAGTGAGATTAATCTTATTAGCGCTAACACTTCCTTTGCCAAATCTATCATGGGCCTGTGCTTGAACACTATTCATAAACCAGACAATAGACGCATCTCGCTCTTCCAGACCAAGTGAAGGATCGATCTCCTTTGCAAGTATAATAAAAGCACTTACATCATCATTATAGAATCTTGTTTTTGTGCTCCAGTGATTTGCAGATCTAAAGTTTTCAAGAACTTTTTTTAAATCTTCTTTATGGCCATACTTCTTATATAGCTCATCTATTTTTTTAAGCTTCGGATCATTGGCATCAATATCCTTAGTAACTTTCTTAATATACTCTTCAAGAGTCGCCCTATTTTCTGAAGCACTTGCCCGGGCAAGCTTGAGCATTGTAAGCTCATATTGCTTTGCCAATATATTGGACTCATCTTTAGCAATGGCGTCTTTAAAGTACGTAATTGCTTCATTTTCACAAAACTCCATTCTCGATTGCTCCATAGCAAAAGTTGAATGAAGACATAGATTTAGTAGAAACAAAGTGTATAAAAAGTTTTTCATTATGAATTCTTCGGAATAACCGAGCCTATACATAAACTATTTAATCCTATTTATATAGATTTCAATTACTTACATCATCAAGCTGACCGTTCGCACAATGACGATTTACTATGAATGTTCTAAAACAGTGCTTCACACTGTAGGAGTTTTGATGAAAAATTTATTTCTTATATTTATTAGTTTATTAACCCTAAGTTCATATGCAAGTGTATGGGATGCCACTAACGAATGGGATGAATCTTTTGAAAATGAATATCAACAGTGGATGACAACTCATGCGGTTAAGGCCGATATGTTTGTTTCTAAAGAGTCAAAGTACTACGGTATAAGTGCTGATTGTGCTGATGCTGCCTATGCTCTGCGAGCAATCTTTGCTAGAGAGAACTCACTTCCATTTGCGATTACTAACCCATCTGGTTCTCGTGATCGTAACAACGCTATTTCAAATAAGACTAACGCTTTTGATAAGTATAACGATCTTGATAGAAGATTCGTTGAGTTTATAAACTATATTGGTGACAGTGTTGGTTCGGAGAATCTATCTAGATTAGATACCTACTCTGTAGCTTTAAATTCAATTAAACCTGCAAGCTTATTTACTTATAAAATTAAAGGACGTTTTGGTAGATCAATTCGTCACGTCTATACGATCAAAGATATTCAATCTAATGGAAATTTTGATCTCATTTATTCAACTCAGGCCATAAAAAAGAGTAAACTACCAATGAATTATAGAAAGGCCAAAGAGTTAGTCGATCTGCCTCATGACGTTTGGGGATTTAAGAGATTTATTTGGCCACAGCACTTGGGAATAAATCCTAGTCGCTATCCTGAGCACTATAACTATAGTACAGAACAATTTAGCTTGGCCTCGTCGATGAACTCTAATGAATTTTTCGAAAGAGTAAAGTCACTTCTAAGAACATCTGAAGAATCTGTTAGTCAAATTATTGAAAGGTCTATTGATAATATTTGCCAAGAAGCGAGTGCAAGAATAGTAAATGTGGCCCAAGGTTATGAATACAATAATCAAATCAATGGACGTTGCATGAATTATACTGAGTACGATACATACTCAACACCAGCAAGAGATAAGGCCTTAAAAGCTTCATATGAACTACTTATTTACAATTTTAATAAGTATGAGAATCAAATTGAAGACCCAGAAGTTGAGCATCTTGCCAGAGCAATTGTCTTTAACCTAGAAAGTTCTGAACTTAACTCCTATTGTCCGCTAGTTGTTTCTAGTTCATATACTTTCAATCTAGGACAAATTTGGAATAAAATTAAAAAGGGAGTTATGTCATCTCACCCGAATGATTCTCTAAGTGCTCGCTGGGGTGAGTCTACTGATCGTACCAAGTGCAAAACCTGGTACTAAAGTAGGCAGTAAAAGAACATCTTTTCAGCTACTTAAGACTATAAGTAGCTGAAATTAATCTCTCCTGCCCTAAACCGCCTTTTTTACTCAAGAAAATACCATTTTTAGACGATAATAGAGTTATGTTACGCTTGATTACGACCTCTATTTTTCTACTTCTTGCACCACTGCAAATCAGTGTTATCGCCAATGAACAACCTGAGACGGACACAGAAGATATAGGTAATTACCAAGTTCATAATGAAGAGGTTGATCAACTCGCAAAACTCTTAGAAATTCCTGAAGTAGCAAAAATTAAAGAAAGCTGTGAATCATCATCTAGAACAGATATTTCTGAATGTATCTGGGAAAAAGTTGAGGCCGATGAGGCCATTAAAAATAAAGTCCAGGCCGAAATGGATGCCACCCTAAATCAGGTTGATGGTATTAATCAGTATGAATCAGTGACACCAATTGCTCTAAAAACAAAACAAACAAAATCACTAAAAGCTCTTGAAGAGTTCTATGCAAAGAAAATAAGTAAAGAGATCTTTGGAGATGATCCAAGTGCTAACGGTAAAGTTAAAATTCTCGATCACTCAAAATTTAATAAAATGTATGAGAATCAAATCACTAAAAATATTCTCTCTGCCGTAAGCTCTTATTGTATAGATGCAGAAAATATAAAGAATTATCCTCTCATTTACAAAGACAAAAAAGAAGTTGAAAAGGTTAGAAAGTATAATCTAGATGCGCTCTCCAATACTCAACTGCAAACAGATGCTGATGGAAATCCACTAACAGAGGCCGAAATACAATCAAAGAGTTGGTCCATCTGTCTAAAGAATCTGCAACATGTTTGTCATGACGAATATAGAGAAATTGATCCCGTCACTAAAAAGGCAACACGAGGGGGTCTTTTAAAGAAAGAACTAGAAAATACAGACAGTAGAATACCTAAAATGCCTAAGTATACGAAAGAGGATATCGAGCACTCGTCCAAACGTGCCTGTGAAGTGACAAATTACTTAAAGGTGGCAAAGCAGAATTTAAAAGCAGCAGGAAAAATAAGTGAAGGATATGAAGCCCTTGCAAAAGATGGATCATATAGTGTTCAAGGAACTGATGCTAAGAAAAATACTATAGTAGAAAAAGTCATTCTTAATAAAGAAAAACTAGAGAATATTACAACGACTTCATCAAATGAGTTTGCCGCTGAGTCAGGATTCTCAAAGGAAGTAAGTGCAGACTTGGCCGAGTTTGAAAAGTGTCTTGTAAAAACTGTTGACCCAGATACTGGAAATGTAAAATATGCCTTCTCTCCAGGAGCACAAGAAACTTGTAAGAAGTACTTAAATACCAATAAAGCGGAAGTTGAAAAGCTTAAAGAAGAACATGCCCTTAGACAAAAGAGTTTAATAAGTAAGGTCAATAAATTAAAAAACAGCAATAATGAAGAGGATATAAAAGAGTTTCTTATTGATCAAGGTCGTAGTGAGGAAGAGATTCAAAAGCAATTGCAAACGACAGATATCGATGCACTAAAAGAACAGATTACTCGAAGATATGAAGCGGAAAAAGAGCAACTCATCGAAAGTCTTAATGACAAGCTAGATGCACAGACTTCTCAAAAAGAAGGTGTCATAAATATTTCAGATCAATCTGGAAATACGGATTTAGAGAAATTAAAGAAAATTCATTCAGAGCTTTCAGCTAAGACAGAGAACTATGCCCAACTCATTCATTACAATAATATTGTAACAGGATTTTTAGAAATTAAAGATAGTGATGGAAAAGTCGTAGGACGAAATACATCTTCTATTCAAAAAGAGCTTGGTGGGAATGCTTTTTCCGAGAAGAATATTCAAGCAATCTCAGTTAAAAATGAGGCGGCCTATACTGGTAAGGCCCAGGCCCTGGATGAATCAATTCAAAAAGCTAATATCAATCTAGAAGGAAGCTCTTCTAGTTCTGAAGAGTCAAGTACAACTATTGGTATCAAGAAAATCAATGATGATATCTTAAACTATGACTTTGATACAAATACTCCATAATCACTTTCTATTGTTGGATTTTAATTCTTTTTAAGCTACAATTTTGACTTTAATACCCTGTAAATAAAAGGATTTATTGTGAACTACTATAGCGATGAAAAAGACTGGCAATGGTTATTTCGTAATGCAATGGACTGGGATAAAATTCTCCCTCTCTACTACCCTAGTTTTCCTACCGAAGATGGCTTTAATAACAAAGAAGAAGTCATAGATTTTCTTGAAGAAATTCTAATTAATACTGGAGCGTGGACGGGAACTTCCGTTACAGATAGAGCTGCCGCATTAGATCGTGATGGAGCAGGTACTGTAGTCGATGGAAGAACAATTCCAGGAGAACACTTGCAAGCACTCTATAAAGAAGCAATAGAGCTTGAAATGATTGGACTTCCATTTCCACAAGAGCTTGGAGGAATGGGTGCACCGACTTCCCTACTATTAATTGTCTTGGCACAACTCTCTAGGGCCTGTTTAGGAAGTTCTACTCAATTGGCCTTCTTTACTTCTATTGGAGAGATGATTCATAGATTCTGTGATCATGATACAGCACATAGACTTGTTCCTAAAATTGCCAGAGGAGAAATTTCAGGTTCGATGTGTTTAACTGAACCAGGATGTGGGTCAGACCTAGGAATGATTAAAACTTCAGCAACACCAACAGAAGATGGAAAGTATCTTTTAAATGGTTCAAAGATATTTATCACTAATGGTGGTGGTGGACTTGGTTTTGTACTTGCAAGAATCAAAGGTGATAAAGAAGGTCTTGAAGGGATTTCAATGTTCTTAGCAGAGCAAGAAATTGAAGGAAAAGAAGGACTCAATTATATCGTAGCTAAGAATGAAGAAAAAATGGGAATGCACGGCTCATTTACTTGTGAAGTTGTTTATGAAAACTCAGAAGCAACTCTTGTAGGAGAGGCCGGACAAGGCTTTAAATATATGCTTCACCTTATGAACGAAGCAAGAATTGCTGTAGGTATGCAGGCCCTTGGAACGATTGAAGGTTCTCTAGGGTATGCAGTTAAATACGCACAAGAAAGAGAACAATTTGGAAAGCCTCTAAGTGAGCTTCCACTAATGAAGAGAAATCTTAGCGACTACACGACTGAGAGAGACGCGATCAGGGCCCTTCTGATGGATACGATTTCTCATTTTGATATTTTCCAAAGATTAGATTACAAGAAAAACACAACAAATGACTTAACTAAAGATGAAGAAGTCCTCTTCCAAGACGCTACTCTTTGGACAAGAAAGAGAACTCCTCTAGTTAAATACTATGCTTGTGAAGCAGCAACTCTACTCTCCCAAAGAGCGATACAAGTTCTTGGAGGATATGGATTTATGCAAGAGTATCCAGTTGAACGCTATCACAGAGATAGCTATGGGCCTCTACTCTACGAAGGAACATCTCAAATTCAAGCTCTAATGGCGTTAAAAGATATAATGAAATACGCTATGAAAGACCCTAAGAGATTCTTTAGTAATGTTCTTTTTAAACACCCTACTGCAGATCTTTTGAATGGTTCAAATGATTGGAGCAAGACTTTTAAATCAACTCACTATAGATTTAAAAAGAAAATGTTAGGTCTTCTAATGAAGTGCCTGCGCCCTGAGATCGGAAAGTTATTTGACCCTAAGTCTTGGGCAAGTGATGAAAATGTATCTGAATTAATGGAACATGCTGAGACTCTTTGTCAGGCACTAAGCTACATGGAAACATTAAGAGTTCTTTGCGAGCATGCTAATAAAGACCAATCTAGAAAAGACTTATTTGATCGTTACGTTGTTTTAATTACGCCTAGGCTTGAGGCAATTTACTCTGATTGGTCAATTAGATAGAATCGAAAATACAGGCCAGAACAATTCTGGCCTGTCATATCTTAGTTTTAATTTTCTTTACATGTCTCAACAGTCTTATTCATTGCAGTAGAAGCACTGTATCTACTAGCGTGTGTTGAGTAGAATCTTCTAATGCAACTCATAGACCCAACCTCTAACTCTCTTGCATTTTCGACTGACTTTCTGATCGCACTTGTTGTCGTATATTGTGAACTATGCTTATCAAAAGCAAATTCAATAATGCGAACTTTCCCTAAAACAGAATCATCACTATACTCGGCCGCTCTAGAAAGAGCTGTAGTTGTTGTATTTGTTGATTTTAATTGATTATAGATAAACTCAAGAACCCTAGTATCAGAAACACTTCTACATAATTCCTTAGATTTTTCAATAGCAGTATTTGAACCATATCTTGCTTGATAGATCGGAAGAACAAAGTCTAAACACTGTCCATAATCACTCCCATCCTGTCCAGATAGAGCTCGCAGCGCTTGAGTTAATTGCATCTGAACTTTCCTTAATTCTTCATTAGAAATTTCACTGTCGATAACATCTATTTCAACTCTTCTTGCTAGTCTCGAGATATTATCTTTTATTTGGCCTCTTGGGTTTGCAAAGGTAACTGATGGCAATAGGAGTGCACATAGCACGATTAATGATTTCATAGATCCTCCTTAGATTTATCTAATTAAGATCTATTTATAACAAAGAGTAAAGGAATGTAAGAATATTATAGAATTGAATCTAGAGTTTGAACAAAGCTTGAATTTCCACCGCTTTCACAATCTTCAACTTCAGTAGCTTTGGTAACAGTTCCCAAATATATTTCTTCTTGAGAAGCATCAATTGCGTCATTCGGATCTTCAGATGTTTTAACCTCAAACGACACAACTTTATAGGAGGTATACCCTGTAAGCTCATTTTTATCATCAAATTCAGGTGCCGCGAACTTTATATCTACTCTGTCTACGTGATCAGCAATTTGTAAGAATTCAGTATAGACTCTTTGAGTTTTTTGATAACTGTAGAAGTTGATAGTATTATTTCCAGACAGTACTGTCTTACAAGATTGTGCAATAAGTCCATGCTGATCTGTCTCTACATCTTTTTTATAATCTAGTGAGCTGAGGCTAGCAAAGATAATTTGAGCAGATAGATTTGAAGCGGAGATAACCGTCTCTAAAGAATTTGAATTAGAAATAGTTGTTCCACACTGCTTCGAAGTAACGCTTAAATTGGCCTTCTTTCCAATTATCGAATTCATATGCCAATAGTTACGCTTAGAGCGAAAAGAATTACAAACTCTATAAGCAATACTTAGAGAATTGGCATCAAGTGTTTTAATCTCAGAAGTAAATGATTGCCCTGTAGCAGCTGGAGCCCTACTTTTTCCCTTATGCTGATCACCACAAGAGGCAAGTACAGTAAGGGTAGAAATGAATAATACTTTATATTTTAAACTCATTACCCTACTTTTCGGTAACAATTCCGAATTAATTAAGTTAAGTATTAAGAATAATAATAAAATTAAGTAATTCTAGAGGTTTCGATACTGAAGTATTGAAAGAACTCCTTAAGTGAAGCAGTATCATGAAAGACTTTGACGGAAAATTGGGTAGTTACAAACTAGTAGAGACCGAAGACTCAAGCTTCACACTCTATAGCTCCTACTTTGATGAAAATTGTCACTCTACTTCTGGAGCTGTTGAAGAAACTGAATATAACTACATCTTAGGATGTGAAATTCTCTCCCAATCAAAAATTGCGAACCCATTCACAATATTTGAAGTAGGTTTAGGCCTAGGACTTGGTCCAAAACTAAGCTACGAAAATTTAGAGAGTCAAAACGTAGAAATTAAATTTATTAGTACCGAAATTGATGAAGGTTTAATTCACTGGGTATCTGATAATATTGATTGTCCTATCTTTAAGAACCTAGAGAAGATAAAACTGAATGATCTTACCTATTACTATTCTAAAAATAATAATTTTGAGTTCTATATTTTACTTGGAGATGCTAGACAGACAACTCCTTTGGCCGCAAAAGAAGGCCTACTAAAAGATGTTCTGTCCATTTTTCAAGATCCATTCTCACACAAGAAAAATCCTACTCTTTGGACTTGTGAATGGTTTTCACTATTAAAGGAAGTTGCTCACGACTCAGTTATCATGGCCACCTACTCAGGACATATCAGTGTCAGAAAATCTATGTTCCACGCTGGTTGGAAGGTTTTTAAAAGAGATGGTTTTGGAGTAAAGAGATCGATGACTATAGCTAAACTTCACGGCCAGATGAATCAGGATATTGAGCGCAATATAACAACGGCACCAGATGAATTATTAAGAGACTAATACCAAGCTAATCAGTTATTTCTCAGTAGATATAAAATCCATTTACCTGTAACATATTAATAAGTTCATAAAGGAGCAAAATGTGTCTCAGGTTATTCTCGTTGAGGAAAACGGAAATTTAAGAGATCTTCTCTCTATTAACCTAAAAACTTATGTTGGAAGCGAAGTCATACCTCGAAATAATGCCTCTGAGGTTATAGATCTACTTAATATACTTCCTAATGTCGACTTAATTATTACTCATGCTTTTACCAAAGAAGAGCAAACAGCAAAAATCATTTTTGATTTCATCGTTGAAAATAATTTAGAAGTTGCTCTTATAGTAAACGGAGAGTTTTCACAAACCCATGATCATCTTGTTGTTATTGACAATGATAAGAACTGGGAAGAAGTGATCTCAACTTCCGCGACTATCTTAGGAGTTACTCCAGAAATTTTAGAAAAAAAAGTTCTGCCGGAGTACATCCCTATTGAGCCTCATTATTTTCTTCCTCTAGATACTAGTTGTTGTGACGTGTTTATACGAATAAAGAAGTCGGCCACAGAACATCAGTATATAAAGAGGATTCATGCTGGAGATGTTTACTCTAATGCACTCATATTAAAATATATCGAACAGGGGCTGAAGTTCTTTTATATTCCTAAGGAGTATCAACAAAATTTTACAAATTATATTTCAGATCATCTTTGTCAAAAGTTAGATGACGAAGCCTATGAAACTTTAGATGAGCAGATTGAATTGATTTCTCAAAGTTATGATATAGCACTCAAAGAAATAAAGAAGCTTGGTTTTAACAGTGCCACGATTCAGCTTACTGACAGTATAGTCAACAGTATGATTTCAGCGACAAAGAAGACGCCAGAAGTAAATAATGTCTTACATAAAATAATCAATTCTAAAAGTGGGTACCTATATCAGCACGGACACATGTGCTCAGTTGTCGCCTGCGAGATTGCAAAGAACCTTGGAATAGTGAAAGAATCAACTTTTCAACAAATTGCCTATGCAAGTTTTTTCAAAGATATCTCTTTTTTAGAAAATGAAGACCTCGCTAAAATTACAACCTTTGAAGAGTTAGAGTTAGCGGGTCTATCAGATGAAGATTGGGACCTCGTTTTCAATCATCCTCTAGATGCAGCCTTACTTATTCGCAAGCACCCAGAGTGTCCACTAGATGTTGATACACTTATTAAGTATCATCACGGTTCTCAAAATGGTAAGGGCTTTTCAACCTTGAATGTTTCCAAGATACCAGAAATAGCGAAAGTCTTCGTCATTGCAGCTGAGTTTGTAAAAGAGCTTATGAGCTTTAAAGAACGTGGGGGAAAACCGGCGCCGATAGTAGAAGAGTTATATAAGAAATACTCTACACCAGATATGCTCCTAATCATTAAGGCATTAGAAAAAACACTCAGAAAGAAGGCCCCTAAAAAGTGATTACACCGTTTAAAGATAAAACAATAACAGATCTATTTAATATTAAATATCCAATTATTCAGGCCGGTATGGTTTACGTATCAGGAGCAAAACTGGCGGCCGCTGCTGCCAATGCTGGATGCTTAGGAATTATTGGAGCAGGGAGTATGCGGCCCGATGTATTAGAGCAACATCTGATAAAACTTAAGAAACTTACCAGTGGCTCCGTTGCCGTAAATATACCTCTTCTCTATAAATATAGTGAAGAGCATATTAGAATTTCGCTGGAACATGGAATAAAGATTTTCTTCACAAGTGCAGGTAGCCCAAAAAAGTATACGAGCTATCTCAAAGAAAGAGGATGTATAGTTGTTCATGTAACCAGCTCACCTGAACTTGCGATCAAATGTGAGCAGGCCGGTGTTGACGCTATTGTTGCCGAAGGATTTGAGGCCGGAGGTCACAATGGAAGGGATGAAATTACGACCATGAGTCTCATCCCCCAAGTAGTTAAAGCAGTAGGAATACCAGTTATTGCGGCCGGTGGAATTTCATCTGGAGCCTCTATTGCAGCATGTATTGCTCTTGGAGCTCATGGTGTTCAAATTGGAACTCGCTTTGTGTGCACCCAAGAATCCTCAGCTCATAAGAATTTTCAAGAAGCAATTATTAACTCTAAAAGTGGCGACACTTTATTGTCTATGAAATCCCTCGTTCCAGTTAGACTTTTAAAGAACTCCTTTTTTGAGAGAGTTCAAGAACTTGAATCTAGTTGTGCTTCTAAATCAGAACTACAAGAGCTTCTTGGAACAGGCAGGGCCAGAAAAGGAATGCTTGAAGGCGATCTCATCGAAGGAGAACTTGAGATAGGACAAGTAAGTGCTCTTATTGAAGACTCTCCCACTGTAGCCGAACTAGTAGATAGACTTATTATTGAATATAAAGAGAGTATTAAAAAATTATGAAGTCCCAGATCTTAAAGAATAATGAGCTCGCTATTAACAAGTGGGGTAACTCCCCTAAATTTTCTAAAGGAAAAGATCTTCTCTTCAAAGACAGAATCAGACTGATTTATGAAACTAAGAGATTTTATATAATCAGAAAAATTGAGAAGTATCTAAGTGAAACCTCCAAAAAGTCTATAAGAGTACTAGATTTTGGAAGTGGTCATGGAGGTCTTTCTATTGATATAAAAAAATACTTTCAAGATAGAATAGAAATGCATGGATACGAAGTAAGTCCAAAGGCCTATGCCATTGCCTGTGATCACGCTAAGGATTATTCTCAAGAAGTTAATTTCCACCTCGATGAGGCCTGTAATATTCGAGAAGTTTTTAATGACTTCAAATTTGATATCATTGTATCGACAGATGTTTTTGGACATGTGCCGGACCTTCCAAATGCTTTTATAGAACTTAACGACATACTCATTCCAGGAGGAGAAGTTCACTCATTCAGTGAAACAACAACTGGAAACTTTCTTTTCATTGCAAACTATCTCGCTAACAGGGGGATTGAATTAGATGAATCAAAAGAAGAGCATATTAGCCTTTATCCTAAAAAAGAACTTGAGTATCTAATGAAGAGCGCGAAGTTTATCAATGTTAGCTCATATGGTTTTGATCCAATAAGATTCCCATTCTACCCTGAAAGATATATCAAACACCTAAAGAAAGTTAATTCCCCTTTTCTACTTCTTGGTTATATTTTTTCAATCTTTAGCTTTGGACCACTGAGAAAACCGACATTAATTATTTTTAATTTCGTTAATTACTTACTGGCGATGACTCTTGGTAGATTAATTAATACGGCAGGCTGCTTTATTAGTGCAAAAAAAAAGGTCGCCTAAGCGACCTTGTAATATCCTAGAAATTACCTTGTTGTAAGGCAGAGATTCTCTTTTCAAGCGGAGGATGTGTGCTAAAAAGAAAAGCAATGGACTTAGGGCTTGAAATTTTGAGTGCAGCAAAATTGTCATTCCCCGCATCTAATTCAGGATCTACTACATCAATTGTTCGTTGAAGACCTTGAAGGGCAGCAACCATTTTATGTCTCCCTGCTAATTGAGCTCCACCAGCGTCAGCTCTAAACTCTCTCCACCTTGAAAACCAAGCAACTAAAGGAGCAGCAGCGATACCAAAAACAATATCAAGTACTATAGTTACACCCATACGAGCGAACATTCCTAAACCACCACGACCGTTTTCATCCCTCATCGCATTATCGATAGCAAAAGCGACAAGACGAGAGAAGAACATAACAAATGCGTTCACGACACCTTGAACTAAGGCCATAGTAATCATATCCCCATTGGCAACGTGAGCAATTTCATGTGCCAAAACACCTTCAACTTCATCTTTATTCATTCTATTTAATAGACCCGTCGATACGGCCACTAAAGAATTATTACGACTTGGTCCTGTTGCAAAAGCATTAATCTCTGGACTTTGATAAACACCTACTTCAGGCATTTTAGTCAATCCAGCTTTCTTAGCTAAATGATGAACTGTAGAAACCAACTCACTAAACTGAGGATTTCCATCAACTATCTCAACCCCCATAGCTCTCTTTGCCATAAATTTCGACATCATTAGTGAAATAAAGGAACCAACAGACCCCCAAATTAAACAAAATATAAGTAGAGACTGGGTATTTAGACCTGAGCTCGTTAGATATGGTTGAACATTGAAAACATTCAATATAATGCTCACCATCGCCATTACAAGAATATTTGTCATAATAAATAACAGTATACGTTTCACTTTAAATTCTCCTTAAAAGTTCTACCTACATTTTGCTGTCAATTTAGGCGATGTCAAGGTTATCTCGACGAGTTTACACAAACTTGACTTTTCATGGCCAAAATCTAAGTTTTCCATAAAGATTTAAGCAAATTAGCCGATAATTATTGGGTAGAATAACCTTTCGCATAAGAAGAAAATGATTCATATCCATAAATCTAAATTTACTGCTAAAGAGCTTGGCTGGCATGCCTTGATCTTTCTTGCCGTCTTCTTCACTGCTCTTGAGGCCCCTTTTAGTCTGACTTATAAGACTAATATCCAAACATGGCAACTCTGGTCAGATGCTATTATTTCTCTCATTTTCATGACCGATGTTGTTTTACAATTCAAAGAAAGGTTTTTTAAAAAATATCCAACCCATGCTAGCAAGAAATCCAATAATACAATTTGGTGGATGATGATTGCGGTCGATCTAATGGCATCTATTCCATACGACGTCATTAGTTACAGCTTTGGCCTTCATGGCTATCATGTCTTTGGATTAATCAGGCTATTACGACTTGTTCGTATCGCAAGACTTTACGCACTGATGAGCAACCTTGCTCTTGTGCCAAACTTTCTAAGAGTAAGTGCACTTTTTTGCGTCTCTATCATGGTTATCCACTGGATTGCGTGTGGGTGGTCAATCATTCACCCAGTAATGGAAAAAGATCTTACAACTCACTATATTAAATCACTGTACTGGGCGATAACTACCTTAACGACCATTGGTTATGGTGATATCACTCCTACGACCAATATAGGACGAATATACACAATGCCAATAATGATCTTAGGTGTTGGTGTTTATGGTTTTGTAATTGCTAATGTTACAAGACTCTTTACTACGGCAGATCGCTATAAAGAAAGATCCAAAGAAAAAATTAATGATGTTGCCAATTATATGAAGTACTACAAAATACCTGAGCGCGTACAAGGTCAGGTATTTGGATATTACAATCATCTTATTAATAAGAGATTTACAGATAATGATACAACAATCATCTCTGATCTTCCTTTGGCACTACAGCAAGAACTGCAAACATATATGAATATGAAACATATTAGAACAGTTCCTGTCTTTAAAAATTGTTCTAATTCCTGTTTAAAAGATGTAGCAGGCGCACTTATACAAAAGTCTTACTCTCCTGGTCAGACAATAATAAGAATTGGAGAAATCGGTAATGAAATGTTCATGATCGGACACGGTAGTGTTGAAGTTATTTTTAAAGATGGAACTGTAGTTGCCACACTCCAAGAAGGTCAAATCTTCGGAGAAGCTGCCCTACTTAGAGAAACTAGTAGAAACGCTGACGTTAGGGCCCAGAACTACTGTGATCTCTACATTCTTAATAAGGAAGATTTTGTTGAAATTATTAAAAAACACCCTGATCTTCTAGAAAATATGCAGGCCGTCACATCAAGACGTGCTACTGACCGTAGAAAAGCCGCTTAACAAACCTTTTTTTTCTAACAATCTCATTACTCACAGGTTAAAATATCTCCTAAATCGAGGAGATATTAATGTTAGATAAAACCATTGCCTCAGAAGTTATAGATTACGCTCTTATGCTTGGAGCTGACTTCTGTGAAATTTTTGTTGAAAAACATAACTCAAAAAATTTAAGTATTCTAAATTCATCTGTCCATGAGATAAAATCAGGAATTGATTTTGGGATTGGAATTAGACTAATCTATGGAACAAAAGTTCTCTATGGCTACACAAATATTGCTCATAAAGATGAGCTTCTTCGAATCACTAGAGCACTTGCAGCTCAAGATAAAAGAGATGCCCTAATCACAGCAACTCCCCTTAATTTTATGAAGGTCGTAGAAAAGCACCAGGCCCTTCAAGGCTTAAGTAATACTGCTGTTCAAACGGAAGAAAAAATTCAATACCTTCTCAAAATTGATAAGGCCGCTAGAGCTCAATCTGAACAAATTTCACAGGTAAGTGCAGGACTATTACAAAGACTTCAGAATATTGAAATTTTTAACTCAGAAGGCCTTCATGTAACTGACGAGAGAAATTACTCCCGAGTTATGGCCAATGCAATTGCAACTAATGGTACAGAACAAAGTACAGGATACGATGCTCCTGGTGCTTTAAGTGGGTGGGAGTTTACAAACTCAATTAATCCAACACAACTAGGAGAAGCAGTTTCAAAGCAGGCCCTAGTAAAGCTAACCGCCGATGATTGTCCTGCTGGAAAAATGCCTGTTGTAATAGACAATGGATTTGGTGGGGTTATCTTCCACGAGGCCTGTGGTCACTCCCTTGAGACGACTTCTGTACAAAAGAAAGCATCAGTCTTTTGGGACAAAATGGGTGAACAAATCGCTCATAGTGCCGTCAGTGCTGTAGACGATGGAACGATTAATAATTATTGGGGTTCAATCAATATTGACGATGAAGGTATGCCTACTCAAAAAACGCAACTTATAAAAGACGGAAAGCTAACGAGCTTTCTAGTTGATAAGGTTGGTGCAATGAGAACTGGTTACGAGAGAACTGGTTCAGGTAGAAGGCAAAGTTACAAGTATGCGCCAGCTTCACGTATGAGAAATACATATATTGAAGCGGGTAACTACTCATTGGATGAAATTATTCAAACAATTGATAATGGAATCTACTGCAAGAAAATGGGTGGAGGTTCAGTAACTCCGGCCACAGGAGAGTTTAACTTCTCGGCCCAAGAAAGCTACATCATAAAGAACGGAAAAATTGATAGACCTCTTAAAGGAGCGACTCTTATTGGAACAGGAGCGGGAGTACTTCAGAAGATCAGTATGGTCGGAAAGAACTTAGAAATGGCCGCAGGAATGTGTGGTTCAGTTTCTGGTTCAATTCCAACATCAGTTGGACAACCAGCGGTAAAAGTAGATGAAATTCTTGTAGGAGGAAAAGCGTAATGGAAATGAGTCAATTAGAAAATATCATAGAAGTTGCTCTTAAATCTGGTGCAGATCAGGCAGATATTGTCGTTGATTCGGGAGAGTCTCTACAAGTTAAAGCAGAGGATCAGAAGATTTCTTCATATGAGGTATCCAGTACAAATATTGTAGGACTTAGAGTGATCAAAGATGGAAAAGTTGGTAGTTCATACTGCGAAACAACTGATCCAGAAACAATCCAAATCCTTGTGGATCAAGCTTTAGAGAATGCAAAATACTCTAAGGTAGAAGAACTAGAAAAAATTGAAGTGCTAAGAAGTGAAACACTTGATGGTACAAAGAGTTTTAATTATGACGAATCTAGGGCCAGGCCAGAAGAGTTAATTGAAATTGCACTTAAGCTAGAGTCTGAGCTAATGAAAAAAGATAAGTCACTTAAAACTCCTCCTTATAATGGAGTTGGAGAATATATTGACGAGCGTTTGTATCTAAATCATCTCGGCACAAAGTGTGTAGAAAGAAGTAAGGCCTACTCTTGCTATACTACTGCCCTAGTCGATACTGGTGATAAGCAAAGTATGCATGTTCAATCATCTGTTGTTAGAAAGTTCGACCAAATTGATTACCAAAGTTGTATTGAAAACTCATATTTACACGCGAATGGACTCCTCCTAGGAGAGCCGATAAAAACAGGTAAGTATGATATTGTCTTCTCACCGGACAAACTGGCACAATTCTTTAGCGTGTTTGGCGCTGTTTTTTCTGCCAAGGCAGCAATTAATGGAATGAATCCATTTAAGGATAAGTTGAGCACACAAGTGGCCACTCCTATGCTATCAATCACAGATGCTCCACTTTTAGAAAAAGGTTTTTCGTATTCCATATTTGATGGTGAAGGAAATATAATGAGCGATACTGAACTCATCAAAAATGGTGAATTGAAGAATTTCTATCATAATTCGTACACGGCCAAAAAGCTTGGACACGACAATAATTTCAACGCCACAAGAGGACCTAAGTCAACTCTAGGCGTTGGCGGAACTAATAAGATGATCGCCTCTGTAGAAAAAGATGATTCAAGCTTCGAAAAAGGTCGCTACTTTGAAATTATCTCAGATCAGGGAATGTACTCCGGTGCTGACTATATCAGCGGAAACTTTTCATTTGCTGCTAGTGGCTACCTAGTTGAAGATGGAGTCAGAATATCTCCTGTTAAAGGTGTCACTGTCTCTGGAAACTTCTATGAGGCCCTAAAAGAGATATCAAATATAGGCTCAGAGGTTCATGCCAACACAAGTGCTACGTTCTTCTCTCCAAAGATTCGCTTTAAAGGGCTTACAGTAGCTGGTAATTAACTCTTGAAGCTAAATGAATATGGCCTTATCATTTATCTATGAAATTAAATGATAAGGGCTTTTCATTAGTTCAGATACTCATCACTTCGGGAATGTTAGGTGCGGCGGCCGTCGTTGGCATCAATATGATGAACAATCAACAGAAGGTTGCGGAAAGTACGAACCAAAAGTATGAGATTGCTTATATCTATGAAGAGATCTGGAAAGTTCTTCAAAACCCTCTAACTTGCCAAACAACATTTAAAGACAAATCCATCGATCAATGGAACCAGGATGGAATAAATAGTATTGCCGTCCCTTATAAAGACGGAAAGTTTTATAGATCACTCAATATCTATAAGACCTATGACACTGGTTTTAATTTCTATGGAATAGGCAATCTAAAAATTGCGAAATACGAATTAATAGAGGCAACTTCTGTGCTTGAGCCAATGATGAATCTGGTTATAACTTTTGATAGAGGCAAAAATACTATTGGTGCCCAAGAAATAAAGAAAATAGTTCCGATAAGCTTCATCAACTTTGAAGGTAAGATTGAATCTTGTAATGCTGTAGCTATTAAAGATATTGACGATGAAAATGAGGATCAACAAGAGCTTCCACTCGAAAATGTTTCTCTCGACTCGCCAGCGATAATTGGTAGAGATACGACCCCGGCCTCTAGCTTAGATATTTATGGAAATATAAGTATAACAACTCCTATTTTGGAAGAATGTACTCAAGAACAAGCTTCTCAAATTCGTTTTAACGAGATCAATAGCACTTATGAGTTTTGTACTGGAACTCCACCTTGGAGAGTATGGGGCAAAGATAAGATTAGCTGGAATAACTACACAAAGAGAGTTGTTAACACAGGACAAGAGCAAATTATTGGAGAATTCAAATACTGTGCTTTAACAGAAATTCAAAATGCTAAGGTTGATGCCTGTGCCATTAAGAATACTCCCTCTAATTTTGAAGAGCCTTCTCAGTGGGTATTGGCAAAATCTATGAATTCTTCCGGGAGCTGTGTTTTCTCATGTTACGAATAAATAACAAAGGGTTATCAAGTTTTTCACTCATAGTTGGTGTTATGTTCCTTGCATTGGTTGTTGCCATTGTCATGAGAACAGTAAAAAAACAAAATGATAATTTAAAAAATATTCTTGCTGAAACAGAGATCATAGATTTTACCAATAATTTAAAGAAACAACTATCAGCTCCATTAAACTGCACTGAAACATTTTCAGGGGTATCGCTAAATGATGGAACAGTGGAAAAGATGATCTTTTTTGAACAAGACGATTTCTTAGAAAAGTTTGAAATCCATCCCCTTTCAGGAAAAACAGTTGGCGGACAAAAACTAAAAGTTTTAGAGTATAGAATAACAACTCAGGCAACTGAACAAGATCAAGACACCACAGGCCTGGGTCTCGCAACTCTCGTAATAAAGATAGATAAGAATACAGATCCAAAAGTTAAAAATATTACTTATCACAACATTAGACTCTACGTTACTTCAGAAGATAACACGATTATTAGTTGCGCTTTTGGCGGTCTACCGCAAACGAATAATTTAATTGTTGCCAAAGATAACTACACCTTCATTGATACAGCTTCAATCGGTGTAAACACGCAAGAAACAAAGGCCGTGGTTAATATAAAAGGAACAATGTCTATCGGAAATTCAAATACCAACTGTAATGATTCAACTAAAGGTATGATTCAATTTAATTCTCAGATGAGACAATTCGAAACTTGTTTGACTCCTCCAAACTGGGAGAAAATTCACCAATGATTATTAACAACCAAAAGGGCTCTCTCATACTACAATCACTTATAGCGATGGCCATTTTCGGAGGTGTCATAGCCTCAATTTTAAGATTATTGCAAATGCAAGACAATCTTTCAGTGAAGACTACCGAGGAGTTTGAGACGGTTTATTTTATTAACGAAGTACGAAATGTACTTTCTAACCCAGACGCTTGCAAGGCCACCTTCGCAGGCAAGACAGCAAGAAGTGATAGAACGACAAGAAAGATTCTACAACATTTAACAGAAAAGAATGGAAGCGAATACACATTCCCTATTTTTGAAAAAGAACAATTCTTCAAAGAAACCAAGAACTACTCTTTAAAAATAAAGGATATATATCTTCTTCAACATGATGACGAGGTGAGAGTTGCTGCTGGTTCAACCGGGCTTCATTTTAATATTGAATTCATTAATAATCGTAATAATAGAGTAAAGATTATCGAAAGAAAGATTAAGTTATTTGTTGCAATTGATGAGAATGAGAAGATAACTTCATGCTACTCACTAAGAGGGCTTGGACTTGGCAAGAAGATCACACAAGAAGAATCACAGTGGATTAGAAAGTCTGATCAAAGTGGACACTTCATTCAAAATAATAAACTATTAATTGGAGTCCAAAAAGCAAAAGCCGAACTAACCATTGCAGGAGGTTTCAAACTTATAGATGATAACTCTCCATGTACCTTAGAAAAGAACCATTCTGTAAAATACAACTCTAAAAGTAATCGCTTCGAAAAATGTTCAGGCGCAAGTAGAAAGTGGATTGATATTGATAAAAATTCACTAAATATATCTCGTTATAAAGTTCTAAGAGTTGCCCTCCCCCTTAAGATTGCGAATTCTCACGCAAAATATAAAACGTGTAGGCTTCGTACAAGAGACTCTGTTCTAGGTCAATGTAAACTTACCAGGTCGGAAGATGGCCATTGGTCTTTGACCCAAGAAATTCCTGGGTCAAAGTATGGGACTTGTGAAGCTATTTGTAATAATTAATTACTTAACTTTTTTAAGGGCTTCATCAATCATTGCTTTTTGAGTGGCAGCGTCCTTCCATCTTTCTTGAGCATCTGGTGATAACTTATGAATCGGGTCGAAATAAGTAAAGAACTCTCCAGGTTTAACATGTGGAGCTTTCCACACAGAGATACCATTTTCTTCATCGTAATATTCATATGAGGCAACATGTCTTTTTCCACCACCGCCAGGAAGATCACAAACAAAAGTAGGAGTGTTAAATCCTGCAGTTGTTCCTCTTACGGCCTTCTCTAGTTCTACACCTTCTCTAAGCGTTGTTCTAAAGTGTTCACATCCAGGAACCATATCGTGTAAGTAAACATAGTATGGCTGCACATTCATAAAGCCGACTTGTCTAGTTAAGAGTACCATCTCATCAACATGATTATTTACACCACTCTGTAGAACGGCTTGATTTCTTACTATTATGCCAGATTGAAAAATTCTATCCATGGCCATCTGAGACCATTTTGTAATCTCTCTTGGAGAAGAAAAGTGAGTATGGATCACGACTTGCTTACCAAATGCTTTTCCAAGCTTATGAATTTCTTTAACTGCACCAAACCAATCATCATCAGTTAGAATTTTTTGAGGGAAAATAGCAATCCCTTTAGTCGCCAAACGAATTCTACGAATGTGAGGTATCTTCAAGAGATTCTGTCCAATATATAAGATCTGCTTAGGAGTAAGCATATAAGCATCACCACCAGATATAACAATATCTTCAATCATCGGTTTTGTTTGAAGGTAAGCGAATACATCATCCCATTTCTTTTGGTTTGCACCGTAAGTTTCTTTTTCAATAGATTCAGTAGATCCTCCAATAATTCTCGATCTAGTACAGTACGAACAGTAAACTGGACAGATTGTTGTAGGTAGAAAGAGAGCTTTATCTGGATATCTATGCGTAAGCATAGGCACTGGACTATCCTCATCCTCTGAAAGAGAATCAGACTTATAATAAGGATGGTCTTTTATAAACTGACTTCCCATTGGTAAGAATTGCTTTCTAAGCGGATCATTTAAAGGATCACTCCAGTCTATTAATGCAAAAATATACGGAGTTATTCTAATATTCATCGGCGTGATTTTTTGTCCCGCAAGAATATCTTGATAATGTTCTTTTGCTAATTTCGGCCCAAGGATTTTTTCGACCTGTTCAACTTTACGAATAGAGTTTTTCATCTGCCACTTATGGTCTGCAAACTCACCTCTTGTTACTGAACTCCATCCCGGAATCTCTTTCCAGAAGTCATCATTTCTAAAGTTACGATGTTCTAACTCTCTAATCTTGGAGTGATCAATTACGCTCATAAACGCCCTTTTGCTAATATTTTTATGGTCATTATCCTTAAATCTAACATACTGTAAATACTTAAAACCTTGTGCAATAAGTCCTTACATACAAAGAATTCAACTAAACCTAGCTGAATTCGATTTAAAACATATTACAAGGAAAAGCTTACATCTCTAATTATGAAAATATCGATGAAAGACTGGCCTAGTTTCCTTGATTTCTCTCTTTACTTTCAGAGGTACTTCTCTGCGAGATCTATATGTTCGCGATTTTTTTACAAGCTGCTTATATTTCATATATCTTTGATAATCATTTGTTTTAAATTGATCGAGAACGTCGTAAATTTCAATAGGACTCAAAACTCTTCCCCTTGCGACCTGCTGATCAGAAATAACATCATAGAACTTCTCTCCAACAAGATCGAGGACCAGAAATAACCTAAGTTGAGAACTATTCATATTTAGTGGAAATTTCTCTTCAAGCATTTTTTTTACAAAAGGAGTCCTACGCATTAGCCACGAAAAGCGACTCTTAACTTCAATACCTGCAGGAGGATGCAATTCATATTTTTCATTTTCCATCCACTGAAACATTTTTGTTAAAATAGCATCCTTGAATCTATTATCTTTCATTTTCTTAGGATTTCTCCACTCTGCGACCATATCAAAACTAGGTTCAAACTGAATATCCCCAGGTCCAAAAGTATCAAAGCTATCTACATTCGATTCATTGATCTGAATACCTAAGGTTTGTAAAAACGGAATTAGGCCTTTATTGAATTTAGTTTTATGAAGTGGAAGATCAAGACTTTTTCCATACAACTTCTTGGAAGCAAGATCAAATCCATGAGAAACAACTTCAGAACAAAAGATCCTCTTTCCATTTTTGTAATCCATCGCGAAGTCATATTGAATATTCTTCTTCTTATCTTGTTCTTTTTTAACTTTATGAAACATAATCTTAGCTGCTTCGTGAGCTAGCTTACTATCATGATGTCTAAAGACTACTGAACGCGCATTTTGTTGGTCTACATTAACTTGGATTTTCTTAACAACACTACCAATTTCAATATGTGCTTCAATTGTATATAACTGTCCATCCGTATGTTCATACACGAGAGATAAGTGAGAAAATTGAGTGTCTGTATTTCCAATACGAGCTATCGCTGCACTAGTGTATGCATTCCCCCTAGAGAGAATAACATCTCCAGATTTAAGATCTTGAATACCATTGAATCGATACTTAGGATTTTTTAGAAAAAGAGTGCCCTCTCCAGACAGTGTTACAAACTCCATCTTATCAATATAAGACAGTTTAGTGTACTCTCTTTCAATCATGTAATCCTCGACATATCTAAGTGCTCTAACCATATCTTTTATAGAGTTTAAACAGCCTTCATCTTTTAATAATTCCTTATTGAAAGAAGAAATTTTCTTTTTCAACTCAAGCCTAGTAGCGAATGAGCTTTTTACAATATCTCTCATAGCGTCTTCATCCATGCTTTCCATATCTATGTCATCACCACGAACATTCAAAAGATTTTGATAATAATTAGTTAAATTATCTGAACAAAGAAAGTTCAAAGAATTCTTGGCCGATAACTTAGAAGAGAAACTATCTAACAAGTCCTGCAACTCAATTTTAGTAGAGGCCGGTCTACGACTCGATTTAAAATCGACACTATGTGAACACCCTGTTAGCGCTAAAAAAATTAATGATACTAAGATCGTTTTCATATAATTCACCTAAATAAGTTCTTAATACTTTTCGGTCAATTAACTGAAAATTAAAGGAATTTGCGTACAATTTAAGAATTTACTCAGTTTTTAAACAATCTTTGCCGAAATATTTTACTATCAAGGCGAGAATAATCCAGTGGAAAATAAAAACGAAAAACTCCAGTATGAAGAACTAGAAACTCAAAGAGAGACTACTTCCGCGCAACAGTATCAAGATTCTGGCAGCAACTACATGAACGCTGAGATCAGCTGGTTTGGTAAACTCGTAATCGCCTCCATGGCCATCACATTTATTCTCTCACTATCTTTTCTTATCTATAGCTACACAAGCTATGGGAGAGACACTCTTAGAAGTCTGAAAATTGATTTTTAGGTAGGGTTAACCCTACCTACTATGCTTAAAAGCGTTTTTTCTTAAAAACAATACTTTACAAGTGCAAAACTTCATATAACAATGATTATATGAAGAAACTTGAGGTATTTTAGTTTACACACTGCGAGTCATTACAAGTGAATAAGAAAAATCAGATATGGCTAGATAGCTTTCTAAAAAATTGCGAAGAGCTCAATAAGAGTGAACATACAATTAGAAATTACAAATGTGATCTTGAGAAATATATACTTTGGTATGAAGCAACATATTTAACAGCAATAGATATTCCTCAAAAAAACTGTATAGAACAATACAAATCATTTCTCTTAAATGGAGGCAGTATCTCTAAAAAGACCAACTTATTGACTTGGTTTTTCTCACTATTTATTCTTAGAAATATCTTAATTATTAATCACTCTATTACCTCTAAGGCCTTATCTAATAATTCAGCGAAAAGACACATCAGTAGCATTAAAAGTCTCTATGAATTTCTAAGGCAAACCCATGATGGATTTTCTAAGAAATTTTCGACAAATCCGGTCAAGGACAAGATTCACAAAATTAAAGTCAAAGAAATAGATGTCAACAATACTAAAATCCTTCCAAAAGAAGTCTGGAGAGAACTTATTGAGAGCACTTACCGAACTAAAGAGCGAGTAATTCTTCAATTGCTTTATTGGGGAGGTCTTAGATTAAGCGAGTTAACTCAATTAAAATATAGTCATTTTGACTTTTCGAAAAGAGAGCTATCTTTGCACAGAAAGGGTGGCTATATTCACGAGTTTCGTATTCAAAACGAGGAAGAAATTTTTAAAAATATTCGTTTTTTAAAAGACAACGATCCTCATGGGGGTGAATTTATTTTCACAAATAGTGAAGGAAAATGTCTCTCTACTAGAAGTATGTATAACCTTATAAAGAAACTTATTAGTAGAGTCGCTAATGATGCTCAATTAACTCCTCACAGTTTTAGAAAAGCATGTGCCACTAATCTGTATGATAAAACGAAAGACCTTTTACTGGTACGAGACTACCTTGGCCATCATGACGCTAAGGTAACCCAAACATATATAGAGCGGAAAAAAGGTCCAATCCTGTAGAATAGACTCAACTTATTGGCATCTATTAACCGATGAGTACCTTAGTAAAAACAGAAACTTGGCCTTAAAATTGATCAATATAGCTAATGAATGGGCCTATCACTAGTCTAAGGATATAATAGATATTATGAAAGCATTGATTTTTTCTATATTCATCGCCATTTCTATATTTTCGACTCACGCAGATGAGTTTGAAGATAAGAAAATTGCTTGTCGTGAAGATGCCGCCAGAACATGGTCACTACAATTGAACAGATGTATCTTAAAAACAGAATTCAAAGATAGTTTAAAGAATTATCGATCATGTACAAATTTAGAGACTAAAGAATTAAGAGACGATTGTATGTTCAAGCTTGCTAAGGAAGTTTCTGGTGATGCAAGCCTTGATGATTTTGATGATAATAATGAGTTAATTCTAAACTCACTTTCTTTTTTACTCTCAGGGGTAAATATGTGGTATGTGGGCACAAGTAAGAAGTATACTTCATGTACTTCTTTAAAGTTGTCTTCATTATGTGGCGCAGCCGCTGTAGTTAAAAATTTCGTCATAAGAAGCAAGGGACGTAAGGCAACTAATAGTATAAAAGATGATTTTCTTAGCAGGGCCAAAGATCAAGAAAACTTCGACACTCAAGTGATTGCTTATCAAGCGCAGATTGATCAATTGAATAATATAGCGAAATTTTATGAAATGAAAGAGAAGGCCCATAAAATAACTGCAGCTTGTTATATGGCAACAGTTGCTGTTGCAGTTACAGAAGCCACATATGGCCAGATGAGCTGTGTTGATCAAACCCATGATGGAGAAGGAGAAGAGCTTGATAAAGAAACAATGGGTTCAGGACAAAAAGGTTTTGATGGATTTATGAAAAACTTTGATGGTGCAGCAGCTTCAATACCATATGTTGGTGCAATGATGAAATTCACATCTACTCCATGGGGTATTGCCGCAATAAATACAGTAAACTTCGGCTATCAAATTAAACTTGCAGATGTTTCTGGTGAAGAAGCTGACAAAGCAAAATTGTTAGCCGAAAAAATTGACGTAGCTAAAAATCAATTCGTTGATGGAATGGGACAATATTGTCCTAAGGGTCACGATGATAAATCTGATCTCACTTGTTATTGTTATGAAGATGGAAAGAAGAAATCGAATAGAACTAATTCGGCCAAATGTAAGGCCTTGTGGAATTCTAATGATAGACAACTATATGCCAAATCAAGAGATAAACAACGTGGTTCCCCAGTAAAAGAAAGAATTGGCTGTATTAAAGTTAATGGACAGTTTGACCCAAATTGTGAGTGTAGAAAATTTAAAGACCAACAAGGTAATAATGCATGTAGAAAGGCCAACTTCTCTACGGTAAACCTTGGAGGTTTTGATAAAATGTTAGATATAAAAAAACTTGAAGAAGATATGAATAATATAACTTCAGGTATTGATGCTCCAGGAAAACTAAATCTATCTTCAAATCAATTAACTGCTATTGGTGATGCAGTAAAGAAGCAAGTAATTTCAAAGTTAAAAGTGACAGACAAGAATGGAAAACAAAGACCGATGACTCTAGAAGACTTCAAAAAAGTTGAAGGAAATCTTTCTAAACAGGCACAAAGTATTGCAGCTTCAGGAGGACCTAAGTCTGACATAGGCTCACCTCTTGCTGAAGCAGAAAAATCGTTACAGGAAATTATTGCGAAATCACCAAATAAAGTCGATGGCCTGGTAATGGAAGGCGGCAAAGGAATGGGTAAAAAGAAGAAGAAAAAATCTGATGACTTTAATGTAAGTTTTAATATGGATAATTCAGGGGGCTCAAATGTTCAAACCTTTAAAGGTGGGGACTATATGGATAAAACCTACAATACGGGTGACGCTGACATAAATAATAAGAAAGAAGAGTCTATATTTAGAATATTAACTAATAGATATAATAAATCTGGATATAGAAGACTTTTTAAAGATTAATAAGCTACTTTACGCATCGCCTCTATTGCCTTGAAACTATCACTCAAGTAATCTATTGATTATTTATTACTTTGAGTGAGTTTATGATTCTTAAATACACACGTTTTCTTTTATGCGGTCTACTTTTGGCCATAGTTGGTATCATTGGAACGGCCATAGGGCTATTGCGTCCTTTCAATCCTGGTAATGTTACTATTATGGCGAAGATGGTGAAGCTTGGTACTTACATTCTTGGGTTCAAAGTCATCACTCGTGATGTAGAAATGATGCATGAACATCATCCAGGACTTTTCATATCTAATCATCAACACAATATTGATATCTTTTTAGCCTCACATATTCTTCCTCATAGAACAGTTTCTCTTGGCAAGAAGAGCTTAAAGTGGATTCCCCTATTTGGACAATTTTACTGGCTTAGTGGAAATGTTCTTATTGATAGAAATAATAAAAGAAGCGCTCACGGAACAATGGACCAAGTTGCCGTTGCTATAAAAGAAAAGAATACTTCCATTTGGATGATGCCAGAAGGTACCAGAAGCCATGGACGAGGTGTTCTACCTTTCAAAAAAGGTGCATTCTTTACGGCCATAAATGCGCAGGTTGATATTATGCCAATCTGTATTAGTTCCCTAGATGGAAATCTTGACTTCACAAAGCTAAGAAGTGGAACAGTTATTATTCAAGCGTTACCGGCAGTTTCAACAGCAGGCCTTACTAAAAGAGATGTCGCTCAGCTAACGCAAGATTGCCACACAATGGTCAAAGAACAAGTAAAGAAACTAGATGCTGAAATAGCGTCTATGACATAGGAAAGATTGTGATAAAACTAGATGAGAACAAGAAAGAGTTTTTGGATAATAAAAAAGAAAGCTATACACTCAATCGAAGATCTAGTGGCATTACAGAAATTTCAACTCAGTCCTTAAATACATCTGCCTACGCACAAGCAATGACTCATTGTAATGATCGCTTTGTACAAATCTTTCTTCTTAGAATTATAGGTCAAGGTCGTATCAGCGAGCTACTTAACGATAGTACAGAAACAAATGAAATTGATAAGTTTATGAGGAAGATGAACTTCTATGGCTCATCTAAACAAGAATTAAGTCAACTTGATCCCTGCGCGAGAGCTTTCTTTCAAAGCTACTGTGATGGAATTAATGATTACCTCAAAGAACACGGAACGGTTTGGGAGTTTAAGCTACTAAAAGTAAAACCTGAGAAGTGGAATATTGAAGACTCTTTGATGATCATTAAGATTATGTCATATATTGGACTTGCTCAGACACAACAAGATGCTCAAAAGCTAATTATTCAATTAGTACGAAATAATGTAGATCTAAAAAAGATTAAAAGTCTCTTTTCCCCCCATTTAGATACTCTTAATTTAGAGACTATTGAAGACTTAAAAAAATTGAAATTCTTTGAAGCTCTTATTCCTGAAGAAGTTAAGTTCTTAAATGAATTGCCTAAATTTATGGCATCAAATAACTGGATTCTTTCAGGAAAGAAAACAAACTCTGGCAATGTTATACAATGTAATGATCCTCATTTAGAAGTTAACCGTCTTCCGGCAATTTGGTATGAACAAATCATTCATACTCAAGAAGGAAACTTTCATGGAATGACTATGCCAGGTATTCCTGGAATTATTATGGGCCGTAGTGAGAATATCAGCTTTGGCTTCACTTATGGCTTCATGGATATGGTGGACTACTTTATCGAGGATATAAAAGAAGGAAAGTTTCTCAGAGACTCACAATGGGAAGAGTTCAATATCAGAAAAGAAGTGATTAAGAAAAAAGGCGGGGGCGAAATCAGATGTAACTTCTTTGAAAACTCCTGTGGAACTGTTGAGGCCGAAACGGACTTAGAAGAACTTCCTAATGGAAAGTTCTTAAACCTTGCTTGGTCATGTCGTAATAATGGTGCAGCAGCTTCGGCAAAATCTCTGTATGAACTCTACAAATGCAAGGACGTTCATTCTTTAAAAGAAGTTCTTTCACACATAACAATTTCATGTAATTGGTTGTTAGGAGATATTCACGGCAATATTGCCTATCAACAATCAGGACAATTTCCTAATAGAAAATCTACTGGACTTTATCCACTGAAGGCATCAGATAGTAAAAACCTTTGGAATGGAATGCGGCCTAAGAGTGATCTCTTAAGTGTTTTAAACCCTGAATGTGGCTTCTTGGCCACTGCAAATAATGATCTTGCTGATTATTTGAGTGCAGACTCTCCTCTTTCTATAAATCTACCTATGGGGCCATATCGATATCAACGAATAAAGAATCTTTTAGAATCTCAAGAAAAGTTCGACATTGAACAACTAAAGAAAATGCAGTCTGACCTATATAGCCTACAGGCAGAATTATTTATGCAAGAACTTTCCCCTTACTTAGGCGATGACTCAATTTCAAGTATTTTAAAAACGTGGAACTTCAATTATGACAGAGAGTCGCAAGGGGCAATTGTTTTTGAGCATTATTACTTTGAACTTTTAAGACTTGTCTTTGCAAAAGATTTAGCAGGAACAGATGCATGGGACTACATCGCGAATAAATCATCAATTCTTGTAGATTTTTATTATTTCTTCGACACAATACTACTAGAAGGAAAATCTCCACTGTGGTTTGCCCATTCATCTAAAGAAGACTTTATACAACGGGCCTTAGAAAATACGAAAAAGAATTTCCGCTCGGGTGTCCCAAAGTTAAAAGACATAAGACGTACTCCAATGAAAAATATTCTCTTTGATGGGAAATTACCAAACTTTCTTGGCTTTGATTATGGACCAATAACCATTGAAGGCAGTCGAGCAACAATTGTTCAAGGGGCCCTATATGAAGCTCATGGAAGAATCTCTACTTTCTGTCCATCCATGCGATTTGTTTGTGATCTAGGCGACACTAAGAGTTATACAGTTCTAGCTGGTGGTGTAAGTGATAGAAGGTTTTCTAAGCTCTATACTAGTGAGGTCGAAATGTGGCTGAACTATAAATACAAATCAGTGGAACTTAATTAGGCCGAACAGAAAGTAATATTACCAGGACATATTGCACGTAAGTCAACTCGTACATTAAAAAGGTCATTGAAGTAGTTAGACACATCTAAGTCAGCTTCGCTAATACCACCCATGCTCAGGACATGATGACCATCACTTTTTTCAATATAACAACCTGTCGGGTGAGTATGAATAATCTCAAAACTTTTAAGATCAAGTCCATTTTTACGAACTAGAAAATCAAGTTCTTTAAATTCCTTTTCTAACTGTTTCAAGTTGGCGAACTTATCAAAGCTTCCTTTAAGAATTCGGGAGTCAAACTTAATTCCCTGGCGCGTGATCGCTCTTATAAGAACATGTTCTTTAAAGAGTATAAACTTCTTACTTCTTTTGAAGAGATTAACTTCCTCAACGCTTGAATTTCTAATAATTTGACTTAAGTATGGAGTTCTTTTCACTAGAAATGGTCCGTCCATATTTATTAGTGAAGTTTGCTTTGATAACTCTCTTAGTTGATTGAAATTTAGAATATTCTTTGTTCTGGCCATTAGATTCATACCAATTTATCGATTGAAACTAGCTCTTTGCT
This sequence comes from Halobacteriovorax sp. HLS, assembly GCF_004006665.1. Lineage (NCBI taxonomy): Bacteria > Pseudomonadati > Bdellovibrionota > Bacteriovoracia > Bacteriovoracales > Halobacteriovoraceae > Halobacteriovorax > Halobacteriovorax sp. HLS. The sequence continues at coordinate 407,201 of NZ_QOCL01000003.1, read as the reverse complement.
TAGAAATTTATAATATTTGTAATTTTGAGAAAGTATTGCCGTTATGAATCTGCGTAACTTGTGGTAATTTCTGAAAGCTCGGATTAAATTCAAAATCGGCCTATAATGAATTATGGATAATGCAAAAAAGATTGATGAAAGCTCTCAACCATTCTTAATTCAAGATGAGTTCTTTTATAACTTCAACTCTGTTCATACTCGCAAGAGTTATTCAATCGACATTAAACACTTCTTTTGTTGGGTCTTTGAGGAGTTTCAAATTAGCTCCTACGCAGAACTAGAAAGGAGTCACATCATTACTTATAGAAACTGGCTACAAGAGGCCGGTGGACGTCATGGCAATCCGTGTGCTCCAAAAACAGTAGCAAGAAAATTGGCCGCGCTTTCGAGCTACAGCGATTACCTTGTTGAAAAAGGACTATTGGAGTTCAACCCTGTAACATCTGTTAAAAGACCTCGACGGGACGTTGTCTCCCCTACTAACGCCTTAAGTGGTGACCAAGTAAAACAACTCCTAGAGGCCATTCCAGGTGAAACTTCCTCTGGTATTTTACATCGAGCACTCATTATCATGTTCTTTACAACAGGACTGCGAAAGAGTGAGATCCTTAACATGAAATTTAAGGACTACCGAGAAATCAACGAATACAAGGTTATCGAATTCATTGGTAAGGGTGGCAAGATTGGACAAAAAGTTCTACATCCAACAAATATTGAAACTCTAGAAATATATCTAGAACATATGCGCTCTTTAGGCAGAGAGCATAATACTGAAGATTGGCTATTTCAGCCTGCTCACAATCCTACTGATCCCACTAACTTAAACAAGCCACTTAATCCTAAGTCTATTAATGAAATTATTAATTACTATGCTAAGAAGATCGGTCTTAACTTTAAGATTTCACCCCATTCTGCGCGTGCGACATTTATTGGAGAGCTTCTTGAACTAGGTGTTGATATTTACACTGTGGCCAGGGAAGTTAATCACTCTTCAGTTAAAACAACTCAAGAATATGATAAAAGAAGAAAGAAACTAAGTGATAGTCCAGTCTTTAAATTAAACTATTAAGCACTCTTAAGCGAAAGCTTCCCTAGATTCTCTTGGATGATATCTATGAAATCTTCTTTCTCAATAGGTTTTGCTATGATTTTTTCAAAACCTAAAGTCATTAATTTAATTTTATCCATTTCACTAAGTTTTTCTGCTGTAAATAACATTACCGAAGTCGTTTGAAATATTAGTCTTTCGCTAAACTTAACAATAAGCTGATGTCCATCGAGACCAGGCATATTATAATCTAAAACAACTAGACGTGGTCTATCCTCTACAATGCGACTTAGGGCCTCTGTTGAATCTTCATAGAAATGAATATTGAGATCAAAACCTTCAAGCATTCTCATTAAGACTTTTCCAATAATCGGATCATCATCTACGATAACCAAATCTACGTGTTGTTTGGACATAACTATTCCTTTAAAGTGACTTAAATTTCATATCGGAAATCATTATAACTGCATTAGAGAAATGCCAAAAATTAAGATTCTCACAAGGTTTTAGTTATATTTGTCTACAAAAAAAACATCCCAAAAAGACAATATAGAGACATTTTAAGTTGGCAAACCACTACATATAGTGCCAACACAATGTGTTATTCACATAAATTTAATATAAGCACTATGCAGTAAAATCAATGTAAGAAACTTTTAGAAAAAAAAGAGCGTTGCTGCAGAGGGTTTGACAAGGCCCAACCATGCGATTGTTAAAGGATGTAACAATTCGTCTAGTGTTAATTATAAAAAAAATTAACTTTTTGACACAATAACTAGCAATTTTAGGCTTGTATATTTAGAAAGTCTTGATAATCTTTTATAAGAGACAAAATGTAATATCAGAAATTCAAGGACACACACAACCCCTTTAATAATGGTATGTTTAGGCAACAGACGAGTCTAGTATGATAAATACTATAGCGAATTTCTGTGCTTATTTTTTATGTTTCAGTTGTGCTTGTAGCACAATATATAGTCCAAAGAATTTTGGCAAAAAATAAACTTGTAAACCACACACACAAACTATTATGGAGGCAATGTGGATCCTATTCTCGCACCAAACGAAGACCGGTTCGTTCTTTTCCCAATCAAATATCAATCGGTATTTGAAATGTACAAAAACCATATGGCAGTTTTCTGGACTGCTGAAGAAATTGACCTAGGGGCTGATTTAGCAGACTGGGAAAAACTAAATAAAGATGAGCAACACTTCATTAAGCACGTGCTTGCATTCTTTGCAGCAAGTGATGGTATCGTTAATGAGAACCTTGCACTAAGATTTTATAATGATGTTCAAATACCTGAAGCTAGATGTTTCTACGGATTCCAAATCGCAATGGAAAATATCCACTCAGAAACTTACTCACTTCTAATTGATACATATGTAAAAGACCCTACTGAAAAGGATGAACTCTTCCATGCAGTAAATCATTTCCCATTTGTTGAAAAGAAAGCAGCTTGGGCCATGAAGTGGATGCAATCAAAGAGATCATTTGCAGAGAGATTAATTGCATTTGCTGCAATTGAAGGAATCTTCTTCTCTGGATCTTTCTGTTCTATATACTGGCTTAAGAAAAGAGGTCTAATGCCAGGACTGTGTACTTCTAACGAATTTATTAGCCGTGATGAAGGTCTTCACTGTGAGTTTGCGTGTCTAATGCATGATTTACTTTCAGACGAAGAAAAAATCAATCACGAAACAATCACGAGCATCATAACTGAAGCAGTTGAAATCGAAAAAGAATTCATCACTGAAGCAATTCCAGTATCTCTTATTGGAATGAATGCAGATATGATGAAACGATATATTGAATACGTTGCTGACTTCTGGCTTGATAGATTAGGTTGTAAGAAAGTTTACAACACAGAGAACCCATTTGACTGGATGGAACTTATCTCTCTAGAAGGAAAGACAAACTTCTTTGAAAAAAGAGTTTCTGAATATCAAAAATCAGGTGTTCTTGGAGATAGAACACAGAACACATTCACACTAGACGCGGAGTTTTAATAATGTATGTCATCACAAGAAGTGGCGAGAGAGAGCCGATAAAATTCGACAAGATCACGGAAAGAATCGATACTTTAACATTCGGTTTAGATCAAAATAATATCGATGCATCTTTAATTACAAGTAAAGTAATTGAAGGTATTTTCGATGGAATAAGCACTAAAGAGCTAGATCAACTTGCTGCTGAAACTGCAGCCTACCTATCTACTCAAAACCCTGGTTACTCTGCACTTGCAGGAAGAATCGCTGTTTCTAACCTACATAAAGAAACAAGAGGGTGCTTCTCAGAAAATATTAAAGAGATGTATAACTTTGTTAATTCAGCGACTGGAGAACATGCTCCTTTAATCTCAAAAGAGTTATATGAAACAGTAATGGAAAATGCTGAACTATTAGACAAGGCCATTGATGACAAGAGAGACTTTAACTACGATTACTTCGGATTTAAAACTCTTGAGAGATCATATCTTTTAAAGATGGATGGAAAGATTGTTGAAAGACCAGGTCAGATGCTCATGAGAGTTTCTGTAGGTATTCACATGAATGATATCGAAGCGGCAATTGAAACATATAACTTAATGAGTGAAAAGTATTTCACACACGCTTCACCTACCCTATTCAACTCAGGAACATCTAAGCCTCAACTATCAAGTTGCTTTCTTTTAACAATGAAAGATGACAGTATCGATGGAATTTACGATACATTAAAGCAATGTGCGCTTATCTCTCAATCTGCAGGAGGAATTGGACTTTCAATTCACAATGTAAGAGCGAAAGGTTCTTTTATCAAAGGAACTAATGGTACTTCAAATGGTATCGTTCCAATGCTTAAAGTATTTAACGACACTGCAAGATATGTTGATCAAGGTGGTGGGAAGAGAAAAGGTGCATTTGCAATCTATCTAGAGCCATGGCACGCTGATGTTTTTGACTTTTTAGAAATGAAGAAGAACACAGGTAAAGATGAGAGTAGAGCGAGAGATCTCTTCTATGCATTATGGATCTCTGACTTATTCATGCAAAGAGTTGAATCAGATGGTATGTGGTCACTTTTCTGTCCGCACGAATGTCCAGGTATGGCAGAAGTTTATGGGGCCGAGTTTGAAGCTCTATACACGAGATATGAAAAAGAAGGAAAGGCAAAGAAAGTTGTTAGAGCACAAGATCTTTGGTTTGCAATTCTTGAATCTCAAATTGAGTCAGGTTCACCATATATGCTTTATAAAGATTCTATTAATGAGAAATCAAATCAAAAGAATCTTGGAACAATTAAGTCTTCAAACCTTTGTACAGAAATCATGGAGTACACAGCTCCTGATGAAGTAGCGGTTTGTAACCTTGCTTCAATTGCACTTAATATGTTTGTAAATGAAGAAACTAATGAATATGACCATAAGAAACTATTTGATGTTGTTTACAGAGCAACAGTTAACCTCAATAGAATTATTGATATTAACTACTACCCTGTAATCGAAGCCGAGAATTCAAATATGAGACATAGACCAATTGGTCTAGGTGTTCAGGGTCTGGCAGATACTTTCTTCAAGCTACGTCTTCCATTTGAAAGTAAAGAAGCATTAGAGCTGAATAACCAGATATTTGAAACTATCTACTTTGCGGCATTAACAGCTTCAAATGATCAAGCAAAAGTAAATGGTCCTTATCAAAGTTACGAAGGGTCTCCAATTTCTCAAGGACAATTCCAATTTGACTTATGGAATGTTAAGCCATCTGGAAAATACTGGGACTGGGCAAAACTTAAAGCAAGTGTTGCTGAATATGGAGTAAGAAACTCTCTATTGGTAGCTCCAATGCCTACAGCTTCAACATCTCAGATTCTTGGTAATAATGAGTGTTTTGAGCCAATAACTTCAAATATCTATGTTAGACGTGTTCTTTCTGGAGAATTTGCTGTTGTTAATAAGTTCCTAGTTAATGATCTGATTGCAGCTGGTCTATGGGATGATAAGATGAGAAACGAGATCATTGCAAATAATGGTTCAGTTCAATCTATTGAAAGAATTCCTGAAGAGATCAAAGAGCTATACAAGACTGTTTGGGAAATCAAGCAAAAGACTGTTATTGATATGTCAGCAGGACGTGCTCCTTATATTGATCAAGGTCAATCACTAAACGTACACATGCAAGAGCCAAACTTCGGTAAGCTAAGTTCAATGCATTTCTACGCTTGGAAGGCTGGATTAAAGACAGGGATGTACTACTTGAGAACAAGAGCAGCAGTAAATGCAGTTCAATTCACAGTAAAAAACGATACTCCTGCTGTAAGTAAGGAACAGGCGCAAGAAGCAATGATCTGCTCGATTGAGAATCCGGATGATTGCGTAATGTGTGGATCTTAAAAAGCTCCACAATTACACAATCGGTTGCCTGGTCGAAGAGTACTAAACTCTTCTCCTGCGGCAACTGCGTAATGTGTGGATCTTAAGAGACGCACAAAAATACTTTAATCAACTTCAATTGGTGTGCGAGCCAATGGAATAGTTTACAAGTGAAGGGTCCAGTTTAGCTGGGCCCTTTTTATTCTACCTATAGATTTCCACAATATTCACACTTCTGTTTTAGCTTAAAATAACTTTTGTCGAAAGTTAGACATGAATGAAAATAGTCTAAATGAACTTTTAGAAAATCTATCCATATCTGTATATGAGTGCTCTATTACGACAGAAAGAAAAGTTCTTTCTAGCAATACCTATATGAAGGATTTCTTATCATTAGAATCAGAGCAAGATATTAATATCTTTGATTTGGTAGACGACGATTCTAAAGAAGAATACTTGCAAGAGTTCGAACTCATGAAGAAGACGAAGAAAAGTCGTAACTTGGCCTACGCAATAAATCTTCTAAATGGAAAAAAGAAATGGGTTCAAGATAATATGACACCAATTCTAGACATAAATGGTGAGATAAAATCAATATATGGAGTCATGACAGATATAACAGTACAAAAAAAAGCTGAGACAATTATGTTTGACTACAATGAGGCACTAAAACAAGGAATACATGAGAAGACATTTGAACTGACTAAAGTAAATACTGAGTTAGAAAATATCAATAAAATGAAAGATAAATTCTTTTCAATTATTGCTCACGATCTAAGAGGACCATTCTCTGGTATCACAAAATATATAGAGCTAATCATTGATGATAAAGAAAGTGTTTCAAAAGAAGAAATATGTGAGGCCCTTCAGAGTATTCACACGGCTTCCAAAGGGCTCTATCAATTAATGGAAAACTTACTAAGCTGGGCGCAACTTCAAAACAAAAACTCTCAGGCGCAAAAGAGTCGTATAAAAGTTGAAAAAATTTTTAAAGAAGTTAAAGAGGCCATAGGCCTAAATGCACAAGTAAAGAATATAGAAATTGCACTTGAGCCGACAAAGGAACTTACCTTACATGGAGACTACTTCATGATCAAAACGGCAATATATAACTTACTAACAAATGCTATTAAGTTCACACCTGAAAAAGGAATTATCAAATTAAAGTCTTCCCTACAAAATGAAAATGTAAAAATTGAAGTTATTGATAGTGGGATAGGAATGTCTAATGAAATAAAAGATAATCTCTTCAATATTGGCTCTAAGAATTCAAGAAAAGGAACAAATGGAGAACCAGGAACTGGACTTGGACTTTTACTCACAAAGGAGTTCATTGAACTAAATCATGGAAAAATAGATGTACACTCTAGTCCAAACTTGGGAACAACATTTGAAATATTGCTCCCAAAATGTAGCTAGAGTTTTAATTGTTTATCAAATGCTTCAACAACATTCTTAGGCAAGCTCAAGATATCACCGATAGTACTACCGTAACGTCCACCAAGACCACCCCACTGACCTTTTCCTACGATGGCCGTATCACTTGGATTATTAATATTTTTAAATTCAACCTCACCATCAATAACTACAATTTCAGATTCACCTAAAAGCTTAGTCACCTTTAAAATATAATCTGTACCTCTTACTCCTACCGAAGCGTTCTTTGTAAAAACAGCTCCCTTGGCCTTCTTATTTAGCGCTGTAACCCAACGACAAGTACCACTTAAGAATGTATATTTCTTCTTCACTTCTTTTGACGAAAGGTCTACTTCCATCACTCCTTTTGGGCCAAGAACGATTGAGGAATTCCAATCCTTGATTGTAATTTTAACAAAGCTCTTCTTTCCTGTCTTAAGAACACCATTTGTAGTTATTTCATCACTGATAGATAGCTTCTTACCATTAAAGAAAACATCCCCTCTAAGTTTTGAAACTTCTGCAGTTGGCAAGGAAAAACAGTTAAAACTCAAAAAGAAAAATAGACTCATAGCAACAAATTTCATAATTATCTCCTATTAGCAAATATTATCCTTCAAAAACAAATTTTATGAAACATTTATTTGACGTATAAAAACTCTAGTTAGAAAATTAAATAACACACAATTTAGGAGACAAAATAATGAGAGCACTAATTTATTTAAGTATGTTCGTTGTAATGATGATGGCATTTGAAGTAAATGCATGGGACAGTTTTGAAGAAGCAAATGTAGATGTTTCACCATGGATCTACAATGAAGAATCACAAATTACAGACTGGCAAGATTTTACAAATATAAGTGCAGGAAGAGTTGTAGCACTTAAAATTCAAGAGAAGAAACTACAGTCTTCGAACACAGTTGTAGCTGTAACTCAAAAAGTTACTAACGTATCGGAAACTCCATATTGTCTTCTTTCATCATTAAATGATCAACAAAACGCAATTAATACATTTAAAAATGGCGGTAAGACGCTAGTTCTTCCAGGAGAAGAAAAGCTTATTGGTGGATACAGAGTTAATAAACTTGGTAAAAGCTGGAAAGTGAACTGGAAGATGATTGCGACTAAGAACTTGGCCCGTTGCTACTAAGCAGCTTTATCATGATCAGAGTGTTCAATTGAAGATGAAAAGTCTTCTGGATGAACACTCTCCTCATGAAGAGATTGTCTTATCAAACCTATAACAAATACTATAGGTATTGAGAGAATTGTATAAAGCAGTATCTCGCCTACTACCTCTTGATTCATATTAACCTCCTGGTAATAGGCTAACAAAGAAATACTCTGTAATAATCTTGGAAAGATTAATTTCTATTAATAATTAGCTTATGAAAATAATACTCGCATCCACTTCTAAATATAGAAGCGAACAACTCTCTAGAATTACGAAATCATTTCAAATGTCTTCACCTAGTATTGATGAAGATAAGTATAAATCTGATGATATTTCGCCATCAATATTGGCCACAAAACTTGCAACACTTAAAGCACTGGATGTTCAGAAGGCCCACCCTAGCGACCTCATTATCGGAGGTGACCAAGTGCTGTCTTTCGAGGGTAAGATTTTTTCAAAGCCTATAACTAAAGAAAATGCCATATCTCAGCTTAGAGAACTCAGCGGAAAAACGCATGAACTCATTACAGCTACTACCTATATCGTAAAAGAAGAAGTAATAGAGACACAAGTCATTGCCAAGATGAAAATGAGAAATCTAACTGACGAGCAAATTGAAAATTACATCAATCGAGATATGCCATTAAATTGTTGTGGGTCCTATATGCTTGAAAATTCTGGAATTGGCCTCTTTGAAGAGATTGACTGTAAAGACTACACTTCAATAATTGGCCTGCCACTGATGAGCACGGCCAATATCCTTTTAAAGTATGGTTTTAAAGTTTTCTAGAATACTTACACAGTTTCCATGCAAGAGTTTTAGGGGTAGCACCATATTCAGCTAATTGTTCTACTGACCAGTCTGCTGAGTCAAAGAGCGGAAAGCGAGTATCACTCGCTCCACTATAATCAACATGACTAATATACATTGTGCATACCCTTGGAAGATATAAATTATATATTTCCCCGCCACCAACAATCATCAACTCCTCAATATGGTTTTCTTTTGCATAAGAGTCGATATCATCTTGATGATGAAAGACTTTACAGCCACTGGCCTTAAAGCTCTTATCCCTAGTAAGAATTATTGTTTCCCTATTTGGTAACGCTTTACCAATAGACTCAAAGGTTTTTCTTCCCATGACCATCGTCTTATTGATTGTAAGGGACTTGAAGTTTTTAAGATCCTCAGGGAGTCTCCATAATAACTTATTCTCAAGTCCTAATTCACCTTCATTACCAATTCCAGCAACAATGATATACTTCACTATACGGCCACAGGTGCTTTAATATGTGGATGTGGCTCATACCCAACCAGTTCAAAATCTTCAAACTTAAATTCAAAAATGTCTTTAACTAGTGGGTTAATTTTCATCGTTGGTAAACTTCTTGGCTCTCTTGAGAGTTGTAATTTAGTTTGGTCAATATGATTTGAGTATAGGTGAGCATCGCCTAATGTATGAATAAACTCTCCAGGCTCAAGACCAGTAACTTGCGCCATCATCATAGTCAATAGAGCATAGCTAGCAATATTAAAAGGTACACCTAAGAATATATCTGCCGAACGTTGATAGAGCTGACATGAAAGTTTTCCATTAGCTACGAAGAACTGAAAGAAAGCGTGACAAGGAGGTAGGGCCATCTTATCAACTTCACCAGGATTCCATGCCGAAACGATAAGTCTTCTCGAATCAGGGTTATTTTTAATTTGATCCACTAGATTAGCAATTTGATCTACGTGACTACCGTCAGGTCTTTGCCATTTTCTCCATTGTGACCCATAAACAGGACCAAGGTTCCCATCAGCATCGGCCCATTCGTCCCAAATTGTAACTTTATTTTCTTTTAAATATCCTATATTAGTCTCACCCTTCAAAAACCATAGTAGCTCATGAATTATAGATCTCAAGTGACACTTCTTTGTTGTGACTAAGGGAAATCCATCTGAGAGATCATAACGAGATTGATAACCAAAACAAGAAAGTGTTCCCGTTCCCGTTCTATCAGATTTCTCTACTCCATTTTCTAAAACATGTTTCATTAAGTCTAAATATTGCTTCATTCGCTCTCCAAATTGTGTGTATTTTATTTTCTAACAATGAAGTTGTATTGGCCATATTCGACGCGTACAAAGTTAGATAATATAAGTAAATTACACAACGCAAAAAGGCCCTGTCGGAGAAAACTCAGCAACAGGGCCTTTTGCAAATAAAATTTAGACACTATAAAGTTTTTTTACTCGTATCTAATTTTACTAGATTCAATTTTGATTTAGATTTTTCTTTAATTTTTGTTACTTTTAATGCTTCTTCCATTCTCTTATAGCGCGCCTCAAGAACTTTCTGATAATGTTTCTTTTCTTCGATTGGTAAATAATAAAGAGTAAAGCCAGCAAAAATTAGGTTTGGATTCTTAACTAGGGGTCTATTATTATCCCATATATATTGCCAATGCTTAGTCGAGTTATAAACAGTTGCTGAAATAATAGAGAGTGAATCATCTTCTTTAACCATATATGGAGTCCCCATAGGCTTCCATACAAATTCGTCATCTGGCTTCTCGTAGCGTAGCTTCATTCCAACTTCGATATTATCATTTACTAGTTGATCTTCATTTAATATGGAAATAGTTCTCCATTTAGATACATCTCCGTAAACTTTAAATGAAATAAGCATTAAGGTATCACCTTTAACCACTTCATAAGTTTCATATTCTATCTGATAGATTGAGTTAGTTGCTGAAGCTATTGATCTGTTGATTTCTTTAAAGTCATCAGCATTGTGAAAAATATTATCTTCTTCTACGATGACTTCATTTCCTTGAACAGAAGCGATTTCATTTTGTAAGTCTGTATCCAGAACAACGATCTCATCATCACTATTTATGACTAGACTTACGTCTTGAGAAGCAGAGCTTGATGCAACAGAGCGCTGCTTATCACTATTATCAGAAGAACCCATCGAGCAAGAAGCAAGAATAAGCAGAGTTGATAATAATAAAGTATTTCTTAACATATAATATCCGACATTTAAGGTTTACTATGTAACCTATCGGATAGTTGACAAAAATACTTTAGTCTCCTAATTAATTGAAAATATAGCCAAATCCAAGGCCAATCCTTGTGGTTGTCAGCTCGTCTGGCCCAGACATAGTATGCATTTTGAATAGTGAATGGAGATAGAACTTCTTAGATATCTTATAATTAAGATAGACCATATATTTAAGGCCATCATAACTTGTCCCAGTATCAACTCCTCCAGCAGCAATCGTCTGCGAGGAGCTAATAGACTTTGAAATACTAAATTTGGTAAACAATTTATAACTTCTAACCTTTAGAAGTTTGGAAACACCAACAGTTGCATAAATTATACTATTTTCATCGACAAGTAGCTTAGCACTATTGTTAACAGCTCCCATATTAAAAGTAGAAAAAGTCTCGTAATCTACTCCACCATAGACAGTGAGATTGTAGCGTTTAAGTCTATATTCATAATAAAGATTGGCACCAACTTCTGCCGGAACAGCAATCTCTCCACTTCCCACATTGCTTACCGCTGCCTTTAAGGTCGAATAATAAATACTACCTGCATAGGAATATAATTTGCCATCGGGATAATAGGAGCTTGCGATACCTACTGAAACAGGTGAATTTTGAAAGAAATTAATCGTGGTACCTATATTATTAACCTGTGAAAACTTTCCAAGGGAGCCCATATAGAAGGCCGATAACTTCAAACCACTAGCGCCTGACTTTGACTTACTGAGAGTTTCTTTCTTTACATCTTTAATCTTAGAGAGCTTCTTTTTAACTTTTTTCTCATATTTCTTATAACGCTTAAGATCCATTAAATCTGCCGATATATAGAGAGTAAGAGAAGTTCCGGGCTCAAGTTTTGCCCAATTATCAACATGAGGATTGGCATTCTTAGTTTTTTGGGTCATTTGTGTTTGCGCATGAACAATTGATCCAGGCCTTACAAACCTTTTAAAAATACCTGCAAAACTATCACCAGTTCTTGTGATATATGTTAAACGGTAATATTTGGCAGCAAACACAGGACCAGTGAACGAAAGAAAAGTAAGAAAAAATAGTATCAGTGTTTTTTGCATTACTTTATTCTAAGTCCGAATTAATTAAAGGGGAAATCGGAAAAATTAACTTCCCTGGTTTAGAAAATTTACTATATCTTCCAATCTTATCTATACCTCTTGCTCGATAGTAGAATTTACCCGACCGATTAGTCACCCATAGAGCTTTAGAGTTTTTAAATTTCTTTTTGAAAATAAGCTTACTAAGGTCCTCATCAGAATAAACTTCAAGTTCAATCATCACGGCCTGATCAGTCTTAGGCAGGATAATCTCGTAAGCAGGAAGATCATTGACTACTCTAAAGTGAATAATCTGCTTCGCTAAGACCTTAGGAACAGGAAGATCAACACCAGTCACAACTTCAAAAGAATTTACACCACTAATATTAGCGGCTCCCTTTCCAATATCCTTAACTCGCCAATAGTACTGGCCATTAGATTTTAGATCAAATTGAGTTTTCAAAACACTAGTATCAAGAACTTTCTCATCAATTATATTCTTAAATTGTGGGTCAGTTGCGAGCTCGACTTTCTTCTGTGCTGTCTTAGTTTTTCTAGTATATCTCCAGCCAAGGTCAACTTTTGTAACAGGAGAATTAACGGATTTAGGAATCACTTTTTTCACAACTTTCTTATCAATTCTAATTGTTGAAGATAGGACCTCTCTTTGTAGTACAGGAGCTTGAGCAGATGCTAATCTCTTAGGAACGACTTTCCAAAATAGTGGACCTTCATATGTGGATGAGACTGTTGCTGAATTTCCTCTAACATCTTTCTTCACTATGAGGCTTTTGAATTCTCTATCTCTAGCAACGCTCAATGTATGCTCTTGATCAGGTAGAGTTGAGTTCCATTCAAAATTTAACTTGGCCTTTTTCTGAAAACGCCTCTTAACTTGTAGACTCTTTTCTTGCTTAGGAATGACAGCAGCTTCAACACTTACCTTTGGAGACATAGGCTCACTCCAAGCAGATATAGCAGGAGAAGCTATTCGAACACGATAAGATAGATCTTCTGGTGTAATAGTACTTGCCACAGGGTCAAGTTTTACATTCATTTTAGATAGATCAAGCTTTGTGCCATTACCAGAAACTTTAAAAACTCTAGAAGTGATTGCTTTGTCTGGTGAGCTACCTTTTTGGCTTACTTCGACTTCATAAATCGCACTCTTAGGTCCTGTCCACTCTATAGGGAAAGAAGAAAATTTACTCATCTCAACAAGACCTGTGCTTGTAGGTTTAAGAGTCGGTGCTGCAGGAGCAACAACAGAGATCTTCTTTACTTTAGAATAAATTTTTGGAGCATCTGTATGTTTAATTCTAAAGCTATCCGCTTCAGATGTACTTGCCGTTTTGGAAACACGATAGTAATAGTCCCCACTTTTAGAAAAACTAATATTGCCAACTTTGTTTTCAATCCTCTTAGCATAAGAGATTTCTTTAAAGTCTTTTGATTTAGAAAACTCTAGCTCATAGTTGCCTTTATCATGAGCAGACTTAGATATGATAATAGACTCTCTCTGACCTGCAACAACAGAGTTAGAAAGAGGCTTCTTTATAAGTGGGCTAGATATAGTAATTTCCTTATTTAAAAAAGAAGGGCCCTTAGGGACTTTTAAAAATGGACGATTAATACCAAGTTTATCCAACTTCTTTCCTAAACTTGTTAAAGAGTCGCGCAATTCCAGTTTATTCCCAGAGAAAGTTGATTCTTGTAAGTGTTGTTGGACAACTTTTGTAGCTTCACCATCTACTGTCAATCCGAGTTCAGCTTGTATTGTTTCGAAAAGTTCTTGCTTATTAACTTCAATATCGTTGGTTAATGAAACGGCCTTTTTTAAATCTCTAGTTTGTTGTGTTGAAAAAACATTTGTCCTTGAGACCAACTTTTTCTTAACTATTTCTTTTGGAGTATTAACTAATATATGCTTGTCAACTTTTATAACTTTAGAAATTTCAGGAGCATAACTTTCTAACTGTTCAAGCTGCAGCTTAGAATATTCGAGATCCTTGTCTTCTCCAATTTTAGCTAGCTTAGATGTCCAAGAGTCTTTATCAGCTCTAATAGGCAGAGAAACACCCAAATCATCTAAACTCTTTGCTGCTTTTTGAAATACCTTATTCGAACTACTTGTCTCAGTGAGATCTATTTCTTCTAGAGCTTTCTTAATTGGTGAAATTTCACTAATCTCAGACAATAGAAACTCTCTTTTTATACTACTGAGAACTAATTCTTTTGGTTCAACTATAGCAGTCGTTTGTGGAGAAATTTTTGAAACTTCAGAGCTAATAGGTTTAAGTGCAACTGTCCAGCCCTTTTTAGGAGAAGTTGATAGAACTTTTTTAATGGAATCTAAGGATAAAAGCTGTTCTTCAACACTTAGGCCCTTTTGCGAAAATGTTGTCCTCTGAATATCTTTTTTAATTGCTTTCAAGTCAGTGGCGCTAACTCTAGTTTTCAATATAGGCCCTAGCTTCTGAATAATTTCTTTATTAACTTCCTTAGATCGTTGCTTAGAGTTAAGTATTTCAGAAAAAGAGTTATCAATTCTTTGTACCTCATTTAATGGAGAACTACCCTTACCATCGGCATAGACTTTTGACATACTTTGCATACTAAGTTTTTTTATTGCAGAATCACCACTTACTCTATTAATTTCCTGGTACTGACGAAAAGCCAACTTACGATTCATCTGCTGTCCAAAATCAGCTATCACAGAACGAAGCTGCATTTGACCAATACTTCTTCGCTCGTCCTTTACGCCCAAAGAGTCGAAGTCCTCACCTATTTTTGCCATTAACTGTTCATTAGACACTATGGCCTTATCTCTACGGGCCAAGCTAACTTTTTCCTTAGCGATCTGAACGAGTACCTCATCACCACCAAAGCGAGAGTCAATATATTTAATGACCGATGATTGTAAAGTTTGAAGATCTCGAATTGTGCGAATTCTCTTAGTACTTCTTCCCAAAGTAGATGGCCTACTACTTTCTTTTTTCAAAATACTAAGTTCCGTAAGAATAATTTCTTTAGGAGAGATATCTAATTCAATAGATTTACTGTAAAGATTTTCAGTGAGAGTATTGTAAGTTTTCTCATTATTAGATTTCTTTACTAGTTCATCTTTTAAAATAATTTCTATTTTCTTCACTTGAGATTCAACAAGTCTCCTGTCAACTCTCTTTCCTACTTTTGACAGCTCCCTTTTCCACTTCTTATCTTCTGAGTTAGAGAACTCGATGTTCTGATCTTTCTTTATGGTAATAGAGTTATTCGTAGGTAATTTCGTTTTGTCAGCGACCTCTGTAACTATCACATCTCCTTTAGAAGAAGAAAGCTTGATTACATTATCATTGTTTTGAATTTTAACAATTGAATCACTTTTATTAAAAGTTACAACTTTTTTGCCAATTTTGAAAAAGACCTTAGATTTCTTAAACTTCGAAAGATCTAAATCAACCAAACCTTTTTGTAGGTCAATCTCTATATTAGACTCTCTCTTTTCAATTTTAATTAACGTATTTTGAGGAATATCAATGGAGCTTGAATCATCAAATACAATGGTAACTTCTGAAGATGTGTCTGTAAAAACTTGATCTCCATTATAAATATCTTCTTGTGACTTAAGTTTGGCCCAATTAAGTGAACCTTCATTCTTTCGCTTCACGCTTGAAGTTAGATTTGAAACGACGGCTATTTTCTCTGAGTCAGTATTAGAAGTTAAAGATGAATCAAAAGTTAAAAATTTATACGCAAAAAATATGCAAAGCACAGCACTAGATAAAACTATAATTTTGTCATTCTTTTGCAACATTCAGGAAATTTCTCTTGTAATAATATTCTAAAGCAAAGTAATCTTATATATTATTAATTGAATTTATTTAACATGCAACTTATTTATTGGAGATATAATGGCTTCGCCCATACAGATTTCACTTAAGATTAAAATCATAGTTTCCATAATCATACTCTTGGCGCTGTCACTTGTTTCTACCCTAAAGTTCTCAATCGATATTTTTGAAGAAGACAAAAAGAGTTATATTTTTGAAAATGCACTTACAACCAGTGAGCAGCTCTCAGAGCAGCTCGAGGATTTATTAGTCAAAGGCACCAAAGAAGCCGCTATCATTACAGAGCTGTTCAAACTCTCTAGACCTCTAGCACTTAAGCAGATTAACTCGAGTGATGTACTAGTGGGTATCAAAGTCGGAAAGTCTTTTCTTTATAATATGAATAAGCTAAAGCAGATGAATATTCAAAGAAACACTCTAGACACGCTTAATATTGAGAATAAATTAAATGATCACCACGATCACGTAAACGCTCCACTTCTATCCGTAAAAAGAAAAGACAAAGTCATTATCTTTGACTACTCTTCTCTTCTAAGTACGATTAATCGAAATAAAGCATTTCAAATCTCCATTTATTACAATAAAACAACTAGAATGTTTAAATCAGCTGAAGCCTCCCCAGAGCTTCTAAATAACGTCAATACATCTGAACTGACAAAAGGTACAAAAGAAGAGTCTATTAATCAAAATGAGATTCTTTACTCTTTTGTTAAGAGTAAAAATGGCATTGTTACATTAGTAACCATACCTAAGAACAAAGCATTTATTGCCACTCAAATGTTAAAGAAGAAGTCTACCTATTTTGGATTAAGCCTTCTTTTTCTTTTCATTGTTATCGGTACTTTCTTTAGTGTCACATTAACAAAGCCAATTGAAGAACTCCTTAAAGGTACTAAGAATGTTGCACAAGGTATCTATAATAAGGAAATATCAGTTAAAAGTAATGATGAATTCGGGGTTCTTTCATCTAGTTTTAATTCAATGAGTAGTAAGATATACCAACTAATTTCTACCTTAGAAGAGTATAATAAGAACTTAGAAAGCATGGTTGAGCAAAGAACAAAAGAACTAAGCGAGGCCAATGAATTTATAAAGGCGATGGTCAACTCATTAGACCAAGGCCTACTCGTTTTTAATAAAGATGGTATTTGTAACGATATTTACACCAACGCATGTGAAAAAATATTTGATAAAAAACCAGCAAACCTACCCTTTTCGGAGGTTCTTGGTTTGGATGATAAAGAAACTAAGAACTTTATCAGTTGGAAAGATGTACTATTCCAAGAGCTACTTCCTTTTGAAAGTAGTGCTGCTCTAGGGCCACAGCAGGTAATCAAAGGAGACTCAATTGATTCTTCAGATTTTAAACATGTTGACTTAAGCTACTATCCTCTAAAAGACACCGAAAATAAACTTGCAAATATCGTCTCTGTAGCAACAGATATAACTAAGCAAGTAAAGTCGCAGAAAGCATTTGAGCAAAAAGAGGCCTACGTAGCAATGGTACTTAAGATCATTAACAACAAAGTTCAATTCTTCTCTTTTATCAAGGAAGTCCAAGCGACTTTAGATAATATCTCTTTAGCTATAAATGAAAATACTCCTAATATTGAGTATATTCTTATGAACTGGCACAGCCTTAATGGTGGAATGGGAATTTTTAAAATTTCTGATCTTCAACAACAGGCCAGAGAAAATGAATCTAAACTAGTTAGTTTTAAACTCGAGCCACCTTCAAATATAAAAGAACAGCTAAAAGCTCAACTAACTAATTTTCAAATGAACTTAGATAAATATCTAGAAAGTACGCAATTATTCTTTGGAACTTCTTGGAAAAATGAACAAGAAAAAACAGTTCTTACTAAAGAGCAAATACAAAAGCTTGAAGACCTTATTCAAAACTCAAATAGTGATTCACTAAAGGATTACTTTAATGAGCAATTCACTAAAACTCCTATCGATGAGTTCTTTAAAGGATATGATGAACTCATTCAAGATAGCGCTTCAAAAGTTGGAAAAGATATTGCTCCTCTAGAAATTCGTGGTGGACAACTTAGGATAAACCCACAAGAGCACGAAGAGCTTTTCAGTGTCATGGTTCACTTATTTAGAAATTGTGTTGATCACGGTATAGAATCTCCTCAAAAAAGGATTGACTGCGCCAAAGAGCAACAAGGAAAAATTGAAGTTGAATTCAAAAGAATAAAGTCTAAAGGTAAACCTTGGCTAAGCATTCATGTTAGTGATGATGGCGCAGGAATTGACCCGGCCAGAATACGGGCCAAACTAAATGAACTACACCCAACTGAAAACTTTGATCAAATTAGCGATGAAGAGATTATATATAAGATCTTTGAGCCGACATTTACGACGACGGAGGTTGTTTCGGAACTTTCTGGTCGTGGAGTTGGAATGTCAGCGATAAAAGATGTAATTGATAAAAAACGTGGTTCAATGAAAGTGACTTCAACAATGGGTAGTGGTAGTCACTTTATCTTCTCTGTTCCAGAATAAAAGAGCAAGGAGAGACTGTTCTAACTCAGTCTCTCTAAAGTTTGATCGATCTTTTCTTTAACAGTATCAGAATCAAAAGGTTTCAAGATATAATTATTCGCACCTTCTTGTATACAGGTCAATATTACATCTTTTTCATTTTCCGTACTAATCATTATTATTGGAGTTGTCTCATAGGATTCAGACTTTCTGACAACTTTAAGTAGTTCAATACCATTACAGTTTGGCATATTAATATCAGAGAAAATCATCTTATATTCAGCGCCACTTTCGCTTGCGGCCTTGAGTTTATTCCAAGCATCTTGACCATCAACGGCCTGCTCGATATTTGTATAACCTATTTGTGTTAAACAGCGGATCACTTCTTCTCTTATCGTAGACATATCATCAACGACTAAAATCTTATCCCCTAGTGCGACGCTCATTTCTTCTCTCCATTTCGATTTATAATACAAATATATATTATAGCGAATTTAGTGAAAATTCATAGAAAGAAAATAACTCTTTTATTTCAAATAGGACTTCGTTAAGATTTAAGCAGGAGACTATCATGACAATTACTGGAATCGAAAGATTAGACGAGCAAACACAACTAGACAAAATTGAAGGAAATGTGGCCCTACTCTGCCATAGTGCATCTGTAGACCGAAACTTCAAACATAGTGTAGAAATTCTGAACTCTTTTATAGGAAACAGACTTAAGAAAATCTTTGGCCCACAACATGGTTTTGTTACAGATGTTCAAGATAATATGATTGAGACTAAGGACTTTATACATCCTTATTTTAAAATTCCTGTGCACAGCCTTTATGGAGAAACGCGAATTCCAACTGATGAAATGCTAGAAGGTATTGATACACTTGTTGTAGACCTACAAGATGTCGGAACAAGAGTTTATACCTATATATCTACTCTAACCTTGGCCATGGAGAAATGCGCACAGCTGGGCGTAAAGGTAGTGGTGCTGGACAGGCCAAACCCTGTTGGTGGACTAAATATTGAAGGAACAATATTAGAAGAAAAGTTTAAGTCCTTTGTTGGTCGCTTTGAGATGCCACAAAGACATGCAATGACAATGGGTGAAGTTGGTCACTTTGCTAAGAAAAATTTTAATATTGATGTTGCTTATGATGTTATTGAAATGAAACATTGGCAGCGTTCTATGAACTGGCATGATTGCAAGCTACCTTGGCTTAATCCTTCTCCTAATTTACCTACTCCAGAAGGGGCATTAACCTTTGTTGGGACTGTTCTTTTTGAGGGAACTAAACTTTCTGAAGGCAGAGGAACAACTAGAAGTCTTGAAGTAGTTGGACATCCAAGTATTGAGCCATTTTCTTTTTTGGAAAAAATTAACAAGAATATAGGCCCAATTGAAGGAGCAATCTTTAGACCTTGCACCTTTCACCCAATGTTTCAAAAACATGCCGGAACAACTTGTGGCGGAGTTCATATCCATGTTACCAACTGGAATACATTTAAATCTTGGACTGCTTCTCAATTGCTGTGTAGAGAGTTCTACGCTCATCTAGGTGATGAATTTCAATGGCAAGATGCTGCATATGAATATGAGTACGATAAATTGGCCATAGACCTAATAAACGGTACTGAAAAAGTAAAACACTGGGTTGAATCTAACGGATCACTTGATGACTTACAAAGAATTGAATCTACCGGCATGGACTTATATTTCTCTAGAAGAGATAACGCGCTCCTATATTGCTAAGTAAAGAATATTTATGAAACTCTCTTTACTTATCATAGCCTTTTGCTAAACTTTATAGTTCAGACACACGGATATTAAGGAGAGATGAACGTGAATTATTCTCAAATCAAAAGAGTTTTTTCAACTCTAATAATGACAACATTACTAAGTGCCCCTACTTTCGCTGCTAAAGAAGTTACGATTGGAGCTGTTTTCCCTCTTACTGGACCTATTGCAACTTATGGACAAGAGTCAGTAAACGGAATTAAATTGGCCTTAAAGAAGATCAATAAGGACAATAAAGTCAAAATCAAACTCATTGTTGAAGACAACAAGGGTGAGCCTCAAGAATCTGCAAACGCAGTAAAGAAACTGATCTCTGGAGATAGAGTTAACGCTATCATTGGTTCAGTTGCTTCATCTAATACTCTTGCGGGAGCGCCAATCGCTCAAAATGCAAAAGTTCCTCTTATGACTCCTGCTTCTACTAATGAGAAAGTTACTCAGACTGGAGACTATATCTCGAGAACTTGTTTTACAGATGCTTTCCAAGGTGTTGTGATGGCCAAGTTTGCTTACGAAAACCTAGGAAAGAAGAAGGTTGCGGTAATTATTGATAACTCTTCAGATTATTCAAAAGGTCTATCAAAAATTTTCAAAGAGAAATTTACTTCAATGGGTGGAAAATTAGCGGCAGATAGAGACTTTGCGTATGTTCAAAAAGATACTGACTTTAGAACTTTACTACGTAAAGTAAAAAGAACTAAGCCAGACGTAGTTTTCCTTCCTGGATATTATACTGAAGTTGGTTTAATTCTTAAACAAGCTCGTCAACTTGGTTTAAATGTTCCATTTCTTGGTGGAGACGGCTGGGACTCTCCTAAGCTACAAGAGCTGGCAGGACCTGCGGTCTCTGGTAACTATATTAGCTCTCACTTTTCCGCTGAAGATAAAGACCCAATGGTACAGAGCTTTGTTAAGGAATATGTCGCAGCTTACGGTCAAAAACCGGGTGCCATGGCAGCTTTAGGTTATGATGGTATTTTAGTTATGGCAGACGCAATCTCTAAAGCTAAGAGCTTAAAGAATTCGGATATTCAAGCTTCTTTATTAGCAACAAAGGGCTTTGTTGGTGTTACTGGATCAATTACAATCGACAAAGATAGAAATGCACAAAAGAGTGCTGTAGTATTAGAGACGACTCCGGCCGGAAATATTTTCAACACTAAAGTTAATCCATAATAAATTACTTTTTACTAAAGGGCCCAATTGATTGGGCCTTTGCTTTTTATAGGATATAAATGAGCGAAGAAACAATGTATTTTTTTTGGGACCTAGGCCAATACTTAATTAACGGTCTAACCCAAGGTAGTATCTATGCCCTTGTGGCCCTAGGCTATACAATGGTCTATGGAATTATTAAACTAATCAACTTTGCCCACGGTGAGTTCTATATGATCGGAGGCTTTATTGGCTTCTACACAATCTCTGCGGGACTTCCACTCTATCTAGCTCTACCAGTAGCAATGATAGGCTCTGGTCTTATAGCAGTGATAGTAGAGAGGCTTGTGTATAAACCAATTCGTCATGCCGGAAGAATTCCCGCGTTGATTACAGCACTCGGTATTTCTTTATTTTTCCAATACTCAGGTCAACAGGTTCTTGGAGCTGATCCAAAAGCATTTCCACAGGCCATAGAGGTAAAAACCTATATGTACGGCGAAATAATGATTACAAATATTCAGCTAATCATTCTTGTTGCAACTTTTATTCTTATGATGATTCTATGGTGGTTAGTCAATCACACAAAGATTGGTAAGGCCATGAGAGCGACGAGTTTCAGTCATGACGCTGCTGAGCTTATGGGTATTGATACAAATAAAATCATCTCTTTTACTTTCTTCATTGGTGCTGCCATGGCCGGTGCTGCTGGGGTTCTCGTTGGAATGTACTACAGTACAGTTGAACCAATGATGGGTCTCATCCCAGGGCTAAAGGCCTTTATTGCAGCGGTTCTGGGTGGTATAGGAATTATTCCAGGAGCAGTGATTGGAGGCTTAACTCTTGGAGTGGCCGAAAACTTAGTCGTTGGATTCTGGGTGTCTACTTATAGAGACGCAGTTGCATTTGCGATTTTAATTATTATTCTACTTATTAAGCCAGCCGGCATTCTAGGTAAGAACAGAAAGGAGAAAGTATAATGTCAGATATTATTCTTCACCTTGTAATACTCTCAGGAATCTATATCATTTTGGCCGTATCGCTGAACTTGATAAATGGTATCTGTGGACAGTTTAGTCTAGGTCACGCTGGTTTTTGGGCCATAGGAGCTTATGCTGGTGCCGCTTATGGTGTCTATGGTGCTCTGCCAATTCCTGATGCTCTAAACCTTCTTATTTCTTGTGCTATTGGATTTAGTGCAGCAGCGCTTGCGGGAATCTTAATAGGTGTACCGTGTTTAAGACTAAGAGGAGATTATCTTGCTATCGCAACTCTAGGCTTTGGAGAGATCATAAGAATTATCATTATGAATACTGATGCGATTGGAGGCCCTAGAGGTTTTACAGATATTCCTCGTTGGTCAAATGTCTACTGGATTTATCTATTCGTTTTTCTAACTATTTTAGTTATCACCAATATTATGAGAGGTACTCACGGTAGGGCCATTATTAGTATTCGTGAAGATGAAATTGCCGCTGATTCAATGGGAATATACACCTTTAAATATAAAACATTGGCCTTTGTCATCGGTGCTGGATTTGCGGGTATTGCCGGTTCTCTATACGCTCACTACACTCAATTTCTCCATCCAAATGGATTCACATTTATGTGGTCAGTAATTATCTTACTTATGATTATCCTAGGCGGACTTGGTTCAATTACTGGAGCTGTTGTTGGTGCAATAATTCTAACAGTTTTACCTGAGCTTTTAAGATTCATGGGAGACACTGTTAGCCAGTGGCGAATGGTTATCTACTCGCTATTACTAATTCTTTTAATGTTACTTAGACCTGAAGGTATTTTTGGAAAGCATGAATTTAATCCACTCGCCTTTTTGCGAAAATTAAAAGGGAGTGAAAAATGAGTACTTCTGTATTAAAAACAAACTCTATTACAATGAGATTTGGTGGACTAACTGCCGTAGATAACTTTTCTCTCGAG
Source organism: Halobacteriovorax sp. HLS (assembly GCF_004006665.1). Classification (NCBI taxonomy): domain Bacteria; kingdom Pseudomonadati; phylum Bdellovibrionota; class Bacteriovoracia; order Bacteriovoracales; family Halobacteriovoraceae; genus Halobacteriovorax; species Halobacteriovorax sp. HLS. Next base: position 383,893 of record NZ_QOCL01000003.1, on the reverse strand, counting down.
TTAGGCAAGACAGACCTAGTAGGAGTTATCGGTCCTAATGGTGCTGGAAAAACAACAATCTTCAATATGATCACAGGGATCTATGAACCTACTGAAGGTTCAATAGAATTAGGTGGAAAGAATATCGTAGGACTTAGACCTGCTTTTATTACTCAACAGGGTATTGCTAGGACCTTTCAAAACATTCGACTCTTTAAAGATCTCACTGTTTTAGATAATATTCGCCTGGCCGGTCACTTTAGAGTTAAGTATGGCCTTCTTGCCAGTATTTTTAGAACAAAGAAATATCATCAAGAAGAAGAAAGACTTAAGAATGAAGCGATGGAGCTTCTGAAGATTTTTAATCTAGAAAAGAAGGCACAACATCTCGCAAAGAACCTTCCTTATGGCGAACAAAGAAGATTAGAGATAGCCAGAGCACTTGGAACCAAGCCTGATGTACTTCTTCTTGATGAGCCTGCAGCGGGTATGAACCCAAATGAAACTATAGAGCTAACGAAGCTAATTAAATGGGTTCGTGATAAATTTCAAATTGCGATTCTTTTAATTGAGCACGATATGAAACTAGTGATGGATGTCTGTGAAAGAATCTATGTTGTAGATCATGGAGAGCAGATAGCACATGGTAAACCTTCTGAAATTCAGAACAACCCAAAGGTTATCGAAGCCTATCTTGGAACAGATCAACCTTAAGGAAAAAATATGAGCGAAGAAATTCTTTTAGAAATAAAAAATATGCATGTTCACTATGGAGCAATTCATGCGATTCATGGAATTGATCTCCATGTTAAGCGTGGAGAAATTGTAACTATACTTGGATCCAACGGTGCCGGAAAAACAACCAGCTTACATACAATATCTGGTCTGATTAAGCCTTCTCAAGGAGAAATTCTTTACAAAGGTCAAAAGATAGACTCAGTTGCTGCGAATAAGATCGTGGGAATGGGAATAGCTCACTCTCCTGAAGGAAGAATGGTTTTTCCTGACTTAACAGTTAAAGAGAATCTAGAGATGGGAGCCTATCTTAGATCGGACAAAGACGGCATTGAAAAAGATTATCAGTATATGTATGACCTTTTTCCAAAGCTAAAAGAAAGATCTTCTCAGCTTGCAGGAACTCTTTCAGGTGGAGAGCAGCAAATGCTTGCCATTGCTAGAGCGTATATGTCTAAGCCAGAATTACTACTCTTAGACGAGCCTTCCTTAGGGATTGCTCCAATTCTCGTGCAGGCCATTTTTGAAGCAATTGTCGATCTAAATAAGCATGGAATGACTATTTTACTCGTTGAGCAAAATGCCTATGCTTCATTAAAGATCGCCCACAGAGGCTATGTTCTTACAACAGGCGAGATCTTCATGGAAGGGCCAGCTAACGAGCTAATTACAAACGAAGAAATTCGCAAGGCCTATCTAGGTCACTAATAGGTGTTCATTCTTTTGATACCTATGTAAATAATTCTTAAATACTCTCTTAGTAGCTATATTTGCACTATAATTTCACAAATATAGCTACATAAGGGATTTATGAAAATCAAACTATTCACAATATTTCTACTATTTACACTACTGTCCAACATGAGTTGGGCCCAGGATATTTCTCACATCATTGTCTTGAAAGACAAAAGAGAGCTGCAACTATGGCAGGGTGATAAATTATTTAAAACCTATGATGTAAAATTATCAATTTCTTATAATAACCCCCTATTTAGAGCGAAGGCCAAAGAAAGAGAAGGTGATAATCAAACACCTGTAGGCTTTTACAAGATTTCTAAAAAAAGACAAAATACGAGATTTCCTAAATCTCTACTTATTAGCTACCCAAATTGGAAAGATAAGCACAATGCAAGAGTGCGAGGAATACCATTAGACCAAATAGGAGGAATGATCCTCATACATGGAAATCCGTATAGGCCAACACAAGCTGTAATTAATTTTGCTGCAAAGTTAGGTATTGAAAAAGATACGGTTGATAGATGGGCCAGAGATTACTTCTACCCTTTCTTTGATTGGACTAATGGTTGTGTAGCAGTAAGTGATGAAGAGATGAATGAAATATTCTCGTTAGTAAAAAAGAACACTCCAATAAATATTTATCCTTAAAATAAAAACGGCCACAATATTGTGGCCGTTTATTATTGATTATTTCTCTTCTTTCTTCTTCGTTTCTAGTAAGAATGGATAAGCTGTTCTTATATATCTCTTAGTAACCTTTTCAAAAATTGAATCACTTTCTTTTGAATCAAATTTTGAATCATCAACATTTGAAAGAATCTCTTCGTTGGCAGAATTTGCACCAGAGTTACTTCCACCATTACTTCCATAAGATCCAGAGTTACTTCCACCGTTTGAACCATTTCCTCTAGAGCTTCCATATCTAGGACGAGATGATCCACCAGTGTATCCGCTTCCTCCAGTTGAACCTTTCCAGCTACCAACTCCAGAAGACTTGCTACCATCTCTGTCTTTTCCACTAAGAGCTGAATTTAGATCATTAACACCAGAAATACCGCTTAGTCCAGATGCTCCAGAAGGAGAAAGGGAAGCAAATTGTCTATCTCTTTTAGTAAGAGTTGCACCTAGAGTACTTCCTAGAGATTTAATATAATTATCTAAATCCTTATCCTTTTTACGATTAATTCTTCTTTTAATAAGTTTAGAAATTCTATCCGCTTCTTTCTTTTTAATAGCGCTTAATTCACTTTCGGCCTTAGCATCTAAGTTAGAACTTCCTGGCTCTCTATTACTTAAGTTATCAAAGAAAGAACCTTCTGGAACACTACCAAATGTTCCTCCCATTAGTGACTTAAGATTTCCTGCAAAACCATTCACAAAACTTCTGTCCTGATTCTGGGCCTTAGGAACAATTTGTTCACCACCAGCTCTTTGAGTTAATCTAAGATCAAGATCTGCTCTACCAGCATTAGGGTCACGATCAGCGTCTAGAGCAATAAGACACTTCTCATTCGCAGAATAGGCTTCAAGGTATAAGTCATAGAACTTCTTAACAACTCTAACCATTTGTAACATTCTTAAAGGTTCAATAGCTTTACCAATTGGTACTCTAACATCGTAATCTTCTTGCTTTTCACAGTAAAGCGGCAGTCCATCTTTATTCTTACCTTCTTTAGACACAGCTAGGTAATTTTTTAAGATTTCATTATCTTTGAAAAGACTATTCTCTCTAAGTGGAAACTCTTGAGTATACTGTCTAAATAAATTTAAAATCTTATCAGCATCTTTTGAAGCTGCTGCATCTCCTTCAACTTCATTCTTAGGAAATGGTACCTTATCTTGTGCTTGATAAGAAAAGAACTGATTCATAATATCAAGATTCGCCATTCCTTTTTGCGATCCTTCACTTTGCTCAAACTTTGAGTAAACATCAGTATCTACAAGTAACTTGTTAACTTTAGAAATCTTTGGAAGCATTCTTCCTCTGGCCTGAACCAATTTAAATGGGTGAGGAGCATCATGAAGGAAGTCTACAACTTCTTCTTTTGATCTATCTCTAATAAGCCAGTTATATTCAGAACAATTTTCATTATGAGCACAGTACCAAGCAAGGTTCTGACCAGCATGAGCGGCCTTTTCTAAATCAGCTTCATACTTCACTAAAGCATTCTTAATCGACATGATATAAGAGATCTGCATATGCTTGGCCAATTTTTGACTTTCATGAGACATCCCTTGAATATCCATTCCCATAAAAATATTACCTTTAATCGCTTCAGTATCTTCTTTTTCAACCTTCTTAGAGTCAACCTTTTTCAAGTATGCAGTATACTGTTCACCTTGTTCTCTAAGATGCTTTTCAGCATCGTTGAATTGACCTGTTTGCTCAGACCACTCAGCTCTAAATCTAACGACAGCGTCATGAACTAGCTTAACAGAGTCATAAGTAGACTTACGGATTTCGGTAGCAGTCTTATCAGCATCCATTTCAAGTTCAGCAAGAGCATTCTTTCTCTTAGTGATCTCTTCTTCAAGTGCTAATACTTTCTCTCTATGAGCTGTTTCTTGAGCTTTTACAAATTCTTCTTTTGCTGCTGCATCAGACATTGCTTCAGCAGTCTTTTCAAACTCAGCCTTTTCTTTATCTAGACGTGCCATTTCAGCTTCTTTCCATTCATCATATTCAGAATTAGCAGCAAGTCTCTTAGCTCTGGCCACAGGTGTTTCAATAGAGCTAATACCATCAGAACTACCATCAATTAAAGTAAACATATTTTCATAGTAACCAAGCTCTACAAAGTATTTATCAACAATACCTTGAGCATCAGCTGGAATCTCAGGACTACAAGCATTTTTTGAATAATCAAGAGCAAGTGCCGCTTCTTCTTCTACTGGACCTGGGTTAAATGCCGGAACATTACATGTTTTCGTAACATTATCAAAGTAAAGTCCTCCACAACAAGTATCACCAGAAGTAGTCTCTTGACCTGCAAGAGTACAAAGCTTTAATTTCCACTTTGCAGTTACTGTAAAAGTCGAATGACACTTATTTTGGACTTCAATCCCCCAGCCTTCAGCATTTGAACCTTTATTTCTAGGACTAAAATCAATCGCACTTCCGTTACCACCTTGGTTACACTTGGCCGCACCAATCTTCTTTCCTAACTTAACATCTGAGATATAAGTAATTTCTTTTCCGTAATCTGGCTCATCAGTCATTTTTCCATCAGTTCCAATTTTCTTTACATGTGCCTTACAGAAGAATTTTCCACCTTCAACTTCGGCCATCTTACCATCACAAACCATATCAAATGTTTGTGTACCTGACTGAGTGATATTATCTGTTTCATGAGGCTTAGGAGAACATGTTGGTCTAAAACCACATTTTGGATCTTTATACTGAATAGCGAATTCACCATGACAAGAGTTATTAACCCACATTTTATTATCGCTATCGATTCCATAGGTAGAACCCTTTACACAAGATGATCTACTCTTCTTTTGTAATAAATAAATATTTCCAATTTTTCTATTCTTAAAATCCTCTTGCGTAACTTCACATGTTTTTCTTATGTAACAATATGAACGACATTCCATTTTAATATTCTTAGTTTGATCATCATACTCACATTTATTAAGAACAGGATTTGATTTTTCAGAAAACTCTTGAGGCTGAGTCATATACTGATAACACTGATACCTAAAATCATTAACACAAGAGTCAGTCATATTATTTTTACAATTATCGTCTGTTAATTGCATCTGCCCAACACATAGGTCCATTGTATGAACAAGTAAGTCTTTTTCAGCTGGCTGGTCGGCCTTACACTCACCCTTCATAGTAGACTCTTTTACCCATGTACTACCATCAGCAACACACTTACATTGTTGAGCAACTAGATTTTCATAGGCTTCAATATCTGCAGCACTCATAGAGTCCTCACCAGATTGCCCCATTTCCGCTTGGATTGTGAACATCATACAACGTTCAAAAACAACCTCTTTTTGATCATCATTTAGCTTTTCTAATTGAGCTTTATAATCAAGCTGAGTTGCAGGGTCGATATAATTATCAAGAGGATCGATAACATTACCACTTGAGTCCGTGTTGGTGCTGTTAGATGTTCCTTGTGCGAAGCTGAATTGGCCAAGCATTACAAGAAGCAATATGCTAATTAGATTTTTCATTACGTCCCTCTTACGTTCTAGTACAATATAAATATGATAAAATTTTAACATTAGATTAAATTTATCGATACTAACCTAATACGGGTGGTTATTTTTTTCCCCTTTCTCGTTTAAATACGAACAGTTATTATTGATTGAAAACAAAATTAATAGGAGATTACAGTGACTAGAAGAATGGGCTATTGCCGTATTATCAGCATGTTACTATTAATTATCAGCACAAAAGGAATCTACGCACTTCAAAGCTTTACTTGCGAGAACACTCTCAATAAAAATGGAGAGTTAGGTGCATTTTCCAAGAATCAACACGTAATCAAAAATAAAGGTAGGGACTTATCCACCTTCTATATAGAGACCGAAAATTCCAAGAAATTTTTCAATAAAGGGTCTTGGTACTGGAGCGACGAGAGCACTGGCCTAAAGAGAATTAACTTAATAGAACTAAGTAATAAGCTTAAGCTAAAAGATCCAAATTTTCAGATTCGTTATAACCACAAAAGTTTACAGCGCTTAGAAGTTTCTCCGATTTTAAAAAATTCAAAGAATTCCTTTTTTCCAAATATCACAATAGAACTTCTAAATAATAACCTCTTTGCACACAAGAGTGAAACACTTCCTAAAAGTCTTAAAGCAATAAATAGTTCAAACTACTATATTGAATATAGTGAAAAATTTCTAATACCAACTAGAATAATATATGTTTTAAATAGTGCTTTTATAAATGAATCCTTAATGTGCCAAAAGGTAGCTGATAGAAAATTAAACATTCCTGCGCTAAGAAATTATGTAGACCTAACCAACTCTCCCAAGGATTGGCCAAAAGAGCTAGATGCTCTAAAAGATAGTATTGCTGTTCTAATTATTGAATCTATATTAAAGAAGAAGAATGACATTTCTATCATCGAAAAATTTTCAGATTATCTCAATAGAGATAACCTATACGAAGTTCTACTAGATAGATCACTTAATTTAGAAAATCATTCCAAAAGTGTTCTAGAAAGCATTATTTCATCTTTTAATTTCTCGGGAGCAAAGGAAGAAAAAGGAAATCTCGCTTATGTAGATCAAGTCAGTATAGATGAAGTTTCTTTAGCTAATATGGACATTGACCACTCTAAGCTAGCTGATGACAAAGACTCCATTAAAATCAATAAATATATTAACAAGAAAGTATTAACACAAGTAGAGCTTACCAAGATCAATGAGACCAATCAGTTCTTCTTCTACTTCAAATCCATGGACTTTGATAAGCTAATAAAGGTAGGCCCTTTTAACTTTAAATCTATATATTGGCAAAAATCAAAGAAAAATATTTCTAGTTGCACTCAAAGAGTAAAAAGACATCTTAGTGAATATGAAAGAAAATCTTTCGTCTTTAAAAGAAATAACTTCTCTGAGTTACAAGTTGATAAGATTCTTTTTGAAAGGGATAATAGGAGATTCCCTCTTGAGGAGTTTATCATCACAAACAACTGTAGAGGTGCAGGTAACTTTGAATTTGAATGGCCAGGTATAATAAAGTCTAACTTTCATGTTCCAGTCAGTGTTGTAAACTCTATTTTAGATCAAACACCATATTACACTGAAGAAAGAATGTCTAAATTCTACGATCAAGGAAAACTAATCTCTAATTTTGGATTCAACCTGAAAGACTTCACTGTTTCACTATGGTCAAATTTTAAAGAAGATGAATACAGCTGGAAATCTATTGGATCATTTTCAAAAGCTACAGACAATTGTTCCATAGAAAAAATCAAAAACGATTATCTTGATAAAGAGGTGAACTTTAAAGAGGTCAAATTTAAGTACGACTTGGGCCGTATTGAATATGATCAATTTCCATCAGAAACCAGAAAGAAGTCCGGGTACAATAGTTTTAAAACACCTATTATTTACGTAAAAACTCCTTGCAATGATAAAGAGCTTAAAAAGTTAGGACCTCCAAAACACTTCTTCCCACCGAAGCCTCATTACTTAAGCAATAGTCTAAAATATTGGGAAAAGAAAACCTGTTCAATTGTTCCTATTAACTTTTTCTATTATGAAGACTTGATAAAGTATCAGGTTCATCTAAGCAAGTTTGAGGTGGACGGTGTCTACGTTGGGCAAAATAGAAAGTCCTCACCTGTTGAAACTACAGAGTATGATCAAGCTTTATTAAAAAATGAAAAATATAGAGTTAAGTATGACTTTTCAAATGTCTATTCTTTTACTAAGGCCAATATTGCTAAAAGTGAAAAGGATGACAAATTGACTATTAACCTTACTTCAAAAGATTTCAACTTAATCATAGGAAATATTTCTATAAGTGAACTTAGATCAAAAATTCAAAGAGAGAAATTCCAAAGTACCCTCAGACCGTGGCAAACTGACAATGTAAAAGGTGTTTACAAATTAGTTGGTATAGAACCTTTTGACTTAAGTAGCTATTACAAAGACTCTCCGATAGATAAACACTCAACATTCTCACTTTTTTATAACTCAAATGGTGAGGTCTTAAATCAGCATGATACTAATATTGGAATTGAGCAATGGTTTTTGCGAGTACAAAATGGAAAGCTAGTTCTAGATCTCATTTCCCACGAAAGAATAACCCCCGTAGCAAGAATCATCCTAGATTACAAAATCTAGTTATTTCTCTTCATTAACAACTTTATACTCGGCCTCAAATACATCTGATGGTCGAGCCTGAGATGTCCTTGCGTGATGACTCTTTTGCGCAGGTGCCTGAGTTACCATAAATTTCTTTAAAATTGCTTTAATCACTACAAATAAACAGTAGAAAAAAATCAGTCTTAATATAAAATGTATAATCATGGCCAGGCCCCCTTGAGAGGAATTTAAGCAAATCTAACCCATTAGGTCAATGTGAGTTAACACTAATTAGGCCTTTAAACACACATATTTATAGACATTTTACTTAACGCATTGAAGAGATAATGCTAATCTAGCTCGCAATAGTTAACAATTTGTAGAAAAAGGATTTTGACAAAATGAGTCAAGACAAGAATCAAAATACATTAGTTCATTGGGCAGATTTTACTGCAGACAGAATAATCAGACAAAGAGGCGACAAAGAAGAGTACACAGTAGCAAGTGGAATCACTCCTTCTGGTGTTGTACACTTTGGAAACTTCCGAGAAGTAATCACAGTTGATTTCGTTGCTCGCGCTCTAAGAGCAAGAGGAAAAAAAGTAAGATTTATTTTCAGCTGGGATGATTATGACACTTTTAGAAAGGTTCCAAAAAATCTTCCAAAACAAGATGAACTAGAAGCATATTTATTTCAACCCATCGTTGATACACCAGATCCTTTTGATGAAGCTGAGTCTTATGCGGCCCACCACGAACAAAGCTTCGAAGCACAACTTGGAAAAGTTGGAGTTGAAGTTCAACCAATTTATCAAGCAAAGAAATATAGAGCAGGTGATTACAAAGAAGAAATCAAGAAAGCTCTTAACATGAAAGCTGATATTGCAAAAATTTTAAATGAATATAGAAGTACACCATACGGAGACGAATACTACCCGATCAGTGTTTACTGTGAAAAGTATAAGACTGATGAAACAGAAATAACTGGTTGGGATGGTGTTAGTAAAATTACATATAAGCATAAGAAACATGACTACACAGGCGAGATAGACCTAATGACAACTGACAAGGTAAAGCTTCCTTGGCGAGTTGATTGGCCTATGCGTTGGGTATATGAAAACGTAGACTTTGAGCCAGGTGGTAAAGATCACTCTTCGCAAGGTGGTTCATATACAACAGCTAAAGAGATCGTGAAGTTATTTGGTGGAGAGACTCCAGTCTACCTACAATATGACTTCGTATCTATTAAAGGCGCTGGTGGGAAGATGTCTTCTTCAAGTGGAAATCTAATCACTGTAAATGATATTTTAAAAGTCTATGAGCCAGAAATGGTCAGATGGATTTTTGCTTCATACAAGTCTAACGTAGACTTCGCTGTTAGCTTTGACCTAGATGTACTAAAAACTTACGAAGACTTCGACAGACAAGAAAGACTTGCATATGGTCTAGAGGCCGGTAACGAAAAGAAAGTAAATATGGCCAAGAGAGTTTATGAACTCTCTCAAATTAGCGAGCAACCAGAGCAGTGTCCGTTTCAGCCGTCTTTTAGACATCTTTGCAATATCTTACAAATTAATGACGGAAATATTGATCAAGCAAGAAACTATTACAAAGATGAAATCAAAACACAACGTGATCAGAGGCGCTTTAACGAAAGAAGTACATGTGCACTATTTTGGCTTGAAAACTATGCTCCAGAAGAGTTTAAATTTCAGATTAATAAATCTGCAGTAGAATACTCTGTTGATGATAAGCAAAAAGAATTTATGAATAAGTTTACTAGCTTTATGGAAAGTGATTGGGATTCAATATCAACAGACAAAGAACTTCATGAAAAGATGTATGAAATCATTCATGCCGTTGAAGTTCAGCCAAATGATGTATTTCCTGTTATGTACCAAAAGTTAATCTGCAAAGAGAAAGGACCTAAATTAGCAGGCTTCATTCGAACCATTGGTAAAGACAGAGTTCTACAACTATTTAAATAGTTTTATGCCTCCATTATGGAGGCATTTTTTTTGTCAAAACGAGCGAATCTCATGAGTAATAAAAATCCAAGAAGAGTTAGCAATAAACTGCTAGGGCCTCCTCCATTATCGCCACTGTATGAGACACTCCCACAACTAGCAGCAATAGCATCTTCGTTCGGGTAGAGATAAGTTAGGCCATCCTTATCATCCATAGTTAATCTCTCTTGTGTTTTAGAACTGACAGAGTAGTACATTAGAGCAATAGGGTCAGACGAATGACCTAGACCTAAAGCATGACCAAGCTCATGTGCGATGACAGCTAAGCGCTCAGTTTGTCCTTGATTCACAAAATTACCATTAGCATTCACGAGAAAGGCACCCTTTACTCCACTTGAGTAAGATCCAATTCCTCCTACACCAAGAGTGTTATCACTCCCAGGAGTTGGAAATAAAGTCGTATTTGTAGAACATCCAACTATAATGGTATTTGCTGTAGTCTGAGAGGCCGCAGCTCCTATAGAGGTTACTCCATTCAATGTTGTCGACACAAGAGTACCTCTTTTAAGAACTAGTGCACTTGTTGTGACACTATTCCAAAAATCATTGGCCGCTGTTTCGACTAAATCAAGTAGACCTTCATTCGTAATACCAGCTCCTGAACAACTGTCACTAGATACATTAACTACTACTTCCATCACCGGAAACTTTGTAGGAGGACTAGAGACAAGAGTAAATGCATTAGAATTAAAACAACTCATACAAATAATAAATACTGCAATGGCCTTCATAATTTTACCTATAATAAGAAATTGAAAGAGAATAACTAATATCTCTTTGAGAAGAAATTGGTTCAAACAGATATGTCTGAAACTTTAAAGAATAATTTGAGTTAAATGAATGTTCAAGCCCTAGATTCCAAGTTGTATTATAACTAGTTGAAGAATCACTCGCTTTATAAAATGTTGAAGTTCCAGAGCCATTATTTAATATAACAGCGCCACCATCAGAGCTGATCGAAGTTCTAAACAAACCTAGCCCATACCTTAAAATCAATGCAGGTGTAAATTTGTACCCAACATCTAAGAGCAAGAATATTGTGGACTTACTATAGTCGTCAAACTTCTCAGCTGTATGAATAACCAGTCCAACCTCAGGTAAGAATAGATGATTATAGGGAGCTGACAAGATTGTATTAGCATAGACATAAGGCTCAAAAGAGAAGGTTCTTCTTGATCCATCAGATTCACTTTGTGTGCTCATACCAAAAGGAACATAACCACCTACTCCAACCAAGCTATAAGAGTTAATAGAATATAGAGATAGTAGGCCTACAAAAAAAAGTTTGATCATTTATAAAGCTCCTTCTTTAAAGGATCAAAGCAAACTCATTTTTTTAAAAGACGCGCACCCCTATATTCCGGTATAAAACTCTTAACTATTACACTAATGAAGTTAACATTGATTCATTATAGTCCACTAAAGAACTATTAGACCTAACACGACTTACATAGTCAGGGTTTGCAATAAATGGCCTCCCAATGGCAACTAAGTCATACTTATTTAAGTGAAGATCTTGTTCGGCAACTTCACTCGTTTTTCCACCTGAAGCAATAAGAACGCCTTTGTACTTTGATCTAATATATTCACTTACAGTTCCACCAAGGTAATCAAAGCTTGCGGTGTCATCGAATATTCCGACATGGACATAGGCCATATTCTTGTCATTAATCATCTCCAATAGAAAATCGAAAGTATCTTCATCACCTTTGACATATTCCATATTGAAATAAGCAGCTGGCGATAAACGAATTCCCACTCTATGTGAACCAATGGCCTTAATCGTCTCATCGATAATTTGTAAAGCAAACCTAGCTCTATTTGCGACACTACCTCCGTATTGGTCATCCCTAAGATTAGTATGTTGATGAAGGAATTGATCAATTAAGTATCCATTAGCACCATGAATCTCAACCCCATCAAACCCTGCTTCAATGGCATTAATCGCGGCCTGTTTAAATTCTTGAATAATTGTTTCTATCTCTGAAATTTCTAGAGCTCTAGGCATTGGGTACTCTAAATCTTCTGCCCTTGGAACTCTTCCTGCGAGCAGAACTGCCGAAGGGGCCACAGGAGCGTTTCCATTTAAATAAATAGAGTGGCTCACACGCCCCACATGCCACAACTGAGCAAATATTTTCCCACCTCTTTTGTGAACCTTATCAGTTACAAGCTTCCAGCCATCGCCTTGCTCCTTGGAAAACAGCCCTGGTGTATTTGGATATCCCTGACCACCTTTAGTGACTATTGTCGCTTCAGTAATTATCAAACCAGCATCGGCCCTTTTCTCATAGTAATCGGCCATAAGTTGTGTTGGAACGAGCTCATCAGTAGCAAAACATCTCGTTAGTGGTGCCATAACTATTCGATTTTGCATTTCAATTGTAGAATTTAGCTTATATTTTTCAAGTAATTTCATAGGTTCTCCAGTATAGTAAAGTATGATAGTATCCAAAAGATACTTAGGTATAAAAGCATACTAAAGATTTTTCCAAAATTTACAAGTACGCACTATTTTGAAACACTGTATCCTCGAGGGAACTATGACCAAGAAGTCTTCTAAAAGATCAAATTGTGAAACTAATACTAGTGAAAAAGATATATTTGATTGCCCAATAACAAAGGCCCTAAGTGTTATCGGCGGAAAATGGAAAGTTATTGTTCTCTACATACTTAGAGAGAAAACCTTAAGGTTTGGAGAAATAAAAAAGAGCATTCCAAAAATTACTCAAAAAATGCTGACTCAACAGTTAAGAGAGCTCGAAAGAGATGGACTCGTTACGAGAAAAGTTTATCCAGAAATTCCACCCAAAGTAGAATACTCACCGACTGAGCTTGCAAAAGAGCTTTCACCTATTCTTGATCAATTATGTGACTGGGGATCAAAACTAGATTAAGAATTACGAGCTAATCTTTTAACCATGATGGATAAGTATTAATTAGCTTCTCTATTTGTCCAGAATTCAATACGCTCTGGTAGGCAATCTCAATCTTTTTTCGTAACTCAGGAGTTACACTAGAGCTTGATAATAATAGCCAAGAACTTTTACGGCTTAGAACTAACGGTCTATCAAAATCACTTGGAGAATGTCCCAAACCTTTTGCAACAGTTAAGATACTTTGATAGTCACCAATCACACCATCAACACGGCCTTTTAAAACAAGAAGAATATTTTGTTCGTAACTATTAGAAGACTGTTTTAAGATTTTATCATCCTTATCAAAGTCAGCATCATAGTGAGTACCTCTTTGAGTCGCTACAGTCTTCCCATGTAAACTTGATAAAGAGTTAAAATGATTTCCTCTCTTTCCCAAAACGACGATCTTTTTTTCCCTAACTTTCCCAATCGCTACAGTGTAAGTATCTACGTCAGCGGACCTAAACATAATACTCATATGAATCGTACCATCCTCTAGGCCGTTCTTTACTCTTAAATAAGGAGTTACCATTATGCGAGACTTAAGCTGCGCTTTTTCGAGAATGAGACGAGATACTTCGCTATAGATATCAGACCATTTCTTAGCAATGGCCACAGTCCCTACCTTTATCACGACAGGAGGTTGCTTGGCGCTAACTTGCAGACAAAATAAAACAGAAAGAATAAAGGATAAGACTAAAGCTTTCACTATTCTATTTTAAAAGTATTTTTGCTTAGAGCAAGAGATTTTACTAACAAAAATAAAATTATAGATATCTTGATACAAGATGATCTTTCAAAAACTTAGGGTTAAGCTCTTCGCCAGTCGCCTGCACAATGAGCTCATTCGTGGTTAATAAACTACCCTTTTCCCATATATTTTTCTTCAGCCAATCAAATGCAGCACTGTAGTCTCCACGAGCAATTGAGTCATGAATAGAAGGGTTTAGTTTCTCTACAGTATTGAATTGTTGAGCAGCATACATTGCTCCTAAAGTATAGGAAGGAAAATACCCGAATGCTCCATCTGTCCAATGTATATCTTGCATAGGTCCCTGAGAGAAATTCCCTTTAGTATCAATTCCTAAATACTTCATCATTAAATCGTTCCAGATATCAGGGATATCAGAGGCCTCTATCTTTCCATTTATCAGATCTCTCTCAATTTCATAGCGAAGAATCACATGAGCTGGATAGGTAACTTCATCAGCGTCAACGCGAATAAAACCAGGTTGAACTCTGCCATAAATTTTAACAAGGTTGTCTAACGAGAAGAAATCTTTGTCTCCAAAACAATCAATTAAGTCTTTATGAATAGACTCAAGAAATGGCCTACCTCTTCCAATCTGCATTTCAAAAAAAAGACTCTGACTCTCGTGAATTCCCATTGAGCGAGCTGAACCAGATGGAAGGGCCAGGAAATCTTTTGGCAAATTTTGTTCATATCTAGCGTGACCTGTTTCATGAACAATCCCCATTAGAGACTGTACAAAATCAGACTCATCATAGCGAGTGGTCATTCTTATATCTTCACTAACTCCTCCGCAAAAAGGATGTGAAGAAATATCAACTCTTCCTTTATTAAAGTCAAAACCAAGCTTGGCCATAACTTTTAAACCTAATTCTTTTTGACTCTCGACACTAAAAGGCCCTACTGGTTCAATGATATTAATAGACTTTTGTTTTTCAACAACGTCTTCAATTAACTTAGGAAGCCAACTTTTAACATCATTAAAAATACTGTCTAAAGTCTTTGAAGTCATACCAGGTTCATAAAGATCAACCAAGGCATCATAAGGAGTTAGTCCTGACTTGTCCGCTCTCAAATTAGCTTCTTCTCTTGAGAGAGAAACAACCTCTTTAAAGTTATCTAAGAAGCCACTCCAATCGTTCTTACCTCTTTGATCACGCCAAGCGTGCTCACACTTAGAACCTGCAAGAGACTTAGCCTTTACTAATTTTTCAGGTAAGATGGTTGCCATTTCATAGCTTCTTCTCATCTCTCTTAAAGTTGCTCTTTGATTACTATCTAAATCTTCATTAGCAGCGAGCTCTAGATTATCACCAATTTTAGGATCAGTTGAAAGTTGATGCATTAAGACACCAAACTCTGCCATGGCCTTTGACCTAGCATCGTTAGATCCTGCAGGCATCATGGTTTGTTGATCCCAACTTACAATAGATCCAAGATGGGCCAAATTATGTAACTTTTCATTTAATGCGACTAATTTATTATATGATTTCATTATTGCTCCAAATTTATGATGTTAATTTTTACCATCTAGAGCAAGTATTGACTACTAGGATAGAAAAAGAAAAGGCCTCGACAATTGCGAGGCCTTCTTCTTTAGCAAGACTGCTTATTAAGATTAGCTCTTAACATATTATCTTCATGGCAAAGTCCTGTATCATCGAAATTCCAGTGTCCTTTGCTGGCATCTTGCCTTGTTTTATATAATTTCCCTTCCCTAGCTACTGTATATTTAAAAAACTTATTAAGAATAAACTTTAAATTGTTCATGTTAAGCTCCTTTGGAGATTTCCTCTCCAAGAATATTTTGAAAAATTTCTTTTTCCTTCTTTAGATCTTCTTCGCTTTGAGACCAATGTCTTTGTAGCTCTAGATAGTCTTTATTATCAGAAGAAACTGACTTCTTTGGTCTTTTTTCAAGTGAACTTTCATTAATTGCTGGCATGTAAAAAACTTTATTTCCTAAGATTAATACATTTTCCATAACGACTCTCCTTTAGAGTTTCAAAGCTTTCATAAGCTCTGTAATCATTCTAAAATAAGTATCGGCGAAGGTTGTCCAAGCAGAGTTAAGGCCTTGTCAATTTTGTGTAAATTCGTATTTTTTCCAAACTGACCCTATGCGCACTTTGACACCAGCAATAAAATCAACAACTTATAAAAAAACGCTCATTCACAAATTTTGTAAAAACTTACATTTCACAAAAAAGTATTACATTTAGCACTTTTTTTTAATTTCTTTCAAAGCTTATTTGCCACTTTTTATTTATTTAGCGAAAACAGTATTAAGCAACCACCAAAGAGGGAGAGAAAAATGAAAAAAATGGTATTCGCACTTATGGCATTAATGGCAATAACAACTTCAGCTCAAGCAGATTCTTGTACAGCTGTTCTTGAAAGAAATGAAAGAGGATATGACTATATCGTTAGAACTTTTACAAACTATGATTACTACAGCGAAAGAGCAGCTTGTGATGAATCAATGAAAGAGTGTAGGCAAGAACTAAGAGAAAGAAGAAGGTATGACTATAATGCAAACTTCAACTGTAAACTAGAAGGAAGAAGAGGCGGAGACAATGGAAGAAATCAATGTTCATTTGATCTAGTTACAAGAAACGGAAGAGTAATTGAAACATTTTCAAGAAGAGCTTGTGTTGCTGCAAATGACGCTTGCTATAGAGAATTAGTATCAAGAAATAGATCAGGACGTAATCTTCATGCACGTTGTGTTCAAAGTAGATATTCTAATCCTGGAAGAGAAGTTACTAAGACTTGTTCAGTTGATAGAATGGGAAGAAGAGGAGTTGTTGAGACTCACATCGCTTCAGCACAAGGTCAAAGAGGTAGTGGCGTTCAAGCAAAAGCATGTCAAAAGGCCATGAGACAATGTGAAAGAAATGTAGTTCGTAGACAATACTGCTCACAGAGATAAAACTAGTATATTTTTAATAAATAAAGGGCCTTTTAGGCCCTTTTTTTTGATCTAAAGAGATATTTCTCCTACAATATATTGATTAGGAGAAATACGAATGGAAAACACTAATTTTAAAAATAGAAGATACACAACTCTATCAAAATTAAAAGATGGAGTCGCCATCATACCAGCGGCTGGATACAAGACAAGATCTAACGACACAGAGTTCACTTTTAGACAAAACTCTAATTTTAAATATCTTACTGGTTGCAACGAACCAGATGCGATACTTGTTCTAACACCTCACCTTGAAAAGAAAGATCACCTCTTCGTTAGGCCAAATGATAGACTTATGGAAATTTGGTCTGGCAGACGTCTTGGTCCAGAGAAGTCAAAAGAAGTTTTTGATATGGACGAGTGTTATTCAATTGACGATTTTCAAAAAGTTTTGCCTGAGCTTTTAAAAGGACACCGCGAAGTATTTTTAGACCTATTCAATGAGACAGAACTTCTTATGAAGGTTAGAAAAATATGCATGGATCTTGATCCAAGAGGTAGATTAAAGACACCTACTCCTAAAGCATTTCGTCACGTCAGCTCTCTTATTGAGCAACAACGACTCATTAAAGATCAAAATGAAATTCTAAAAATGAAAAAAGCAGCTCATGCAACTAATAGAGCACACCGGGCCGCAATGGCAAAAGCGAAAGTGGGCGCCAACGAGGCTGAAATTTTCAACTTAATGGAATATGTCTTTAGACAAAATGGAGCTCACTCAAGTGCTTATGAATCAATTGTAGCAGGTGGAGTAAATGGAACGATTCTACATTACGTTCAAAATAACATGCAGCTAGCTGACGGAGACATGCTCTTAATCGATGCTGGAAGTGAGTTTGATACTTACGCAAGTGATGTAACAAGAACTTTCCCAATAAATGGTAAGTACACAGGGATTCAAAAAGAAGTTTACGAAATTGTTCTTGAGGCCATGAAAAATAGCTTCTCCAAATGTTCTCCAGGGCACACCCTTGAAGAAGTTCACATGGAATCAGTAAAGTCATTGTCCCAAGGACTAAGAGATTTAAAAATATTCAAGCAAAGTATTGATGAGATTGTTGAAAAAAATCTCTATAAAGAATTCTACCCTCATGGAACAAGCCATTGGTTAGGAATGGATGTTCACGATCAAAATCCATATATGGACGATGACTTTCGCCCAATTACATTTAAAGAAGGCATGCTCTTTACAGTTGAGCCAGGTCTCTACTTTCAACCAGATAATTTAGATATTCCAAGTGAACTAAGAGGTATGGCCGTTAGAATTGAAGATGATATTTTAATCACAGAAAGCTCCCATGAAAACTTAACAGCAATGATCCCTAAAGAAGTTAAAGAGGTAGAAAAAGCATGCGAAGAAAATTACGAACAATTCTTATAGTTGCTTTTGCACTTTGCACTCACGTCAGTGCAAAGTCAGAAAGAATATACTACAAGATTAACCATGGTACTTGCAGAGTAAAAGTTTGGGATACCTTTAAGTCTGAAGAAGATTTAAAGTACAAAGAGCTTGTACTCTCTCTTTTAAAAGAGAGAAAGTATCAAGCAAGTATGCTCAAAGAAGATAGGAAGATTATTGCAGGAGACTTTCACTTAAAATTTAGCTGGCAACGATCTGGTGAGAACCTATTCAAAGACTGTTCTGCTGAATTAGTCCTTAAGAAGTCAAAAGTTGACCGTGCAATGAATGATGATGATATCTCTTTTGAGCAGAGTTCAAAAAGAGCATTTCCTCGGCACACACCAAAAGGAAATGAAAGGTGTAGAAGAGCAATACAAGATGTCTTCAATCTTCTACCTCATTGTATAAAAAGATCTTAATGTCTACGTTGTGTTAGATAATCAAAGATATATAAAATAGGCTTCTTGTTCTTTTCAAAGGCCTTAACTTCTTTTTCATTAGAACAGATATCTGACTGAATCTCATCTAGAAGAGAACGAGCGCTATTAATATGACTCATGGCCGTTTGCTTGACTATCTCAACGGCCTTGTCAATTTTCTCACCATTATATATAGAAATTAAACCTTCACCTGCTTTGTACTTTTCATTAAGAGAAGGATTAAGTTGAAGCCATTGGAAGAGAACCGCATTAACAAGCCCATTTTCAAGGTCTAAATTAGCATCTTTTTGAGAGGATTCACTAAAATCTAATGTGTCATCCATTAATTGAAAAGCAATACCAAGATCAATTCCCATCTGCCTAGCTTTCTCTACAACCTCTGCGCTATGTCCGGCCAAGATAGCAGGAGAAAAACAACACCAGCTCATTACTGAAGCAGTCTTCTTTATTGCAATTGTCTCGATAAGTTCACTTGTATAGTCTCTATTTTCAATAGCATCTGACTGAATCCACTCACCCACAGCAAGGTCTTGAATAACCTTTGCCATCTCACCCACTAGCTCTAAATTTCCGGCCTGTGTCAATCCAACAATAACATCTGCTAGTAAATAATCACCTGCAAGTACTGCTTTCTTATTAGAGGCCTGTATATTGATCGAAGCAACATTTCTTCTAGTCGTTGCGTTATCTATAACATCATCGTGGCTTAAACTAGCCGCGTGAACGAGCTCAATGGATTTTGCATAAGGAGCGACTTTTGAGAAGTCTTGTCCAAACAAGCTACCTACTAAATAAGTTAAAAGTGGACGTAACCTCTTCCCACCAACAAGAACACTATTTTGCAATAGATCATTAATGGCCTTATTACAGTTAGGGGAAGATATATTTAAATCCATGTCTTTGACATGCTTTAGAGTCTTCAATGGAATTGTCGATAAAAAATCTTGTAACATATTATTTTTATGGTTTTTTTGATGCATTTTTAACGGCCTAGCACCTCATTGTAAAATAAAAAACCCCATTCTGAAGAAATGATCAAGTTGTTGCGTGTGGCCATTACCAATTTTTTTAGACAATACTTGCAACATTAGGCACAAAAAGTTATATCAAGCCCTTGAATATCTAAATGAGGAAATCTATGAATTCAGCACTTCAGGGTCGAAAAAAAGAATCTTGGAAGATCTTTGACGAGATTGCAGGAACTTATGACTTATTAAACCGCATCCTATCTTGCGGGATAGATGTTTATTGGAGAAGAAAACTTCTTAAGAATCTTCCTCAAAGAAATAACCTAATAGCGCTAGACCTTGCTACAGGAACTGGAGATGTTGCCCTTGTACTTGCGAAGTCTCCTAAGATTGAAAAGATAACAGGTCTTGACCTATCTAGAGGAATGGTTGAGCTTGGAAAAGTTAAGGTAAAGAAAGCTAAAAAAGAAAATAAGATAGCACTACATATTGGTGATGGATGTAATATTCCTGCAGCAGATTCAACTGTTGATGTTGTAACGATTAGTTTTGGAATTCGAAATTTTCCAGACCCACAAAAATCTCTTCGTGAAATTTTTAGAGTATTAAAGCCAAATGGTCGCGTAATGATCATGGAATTTGGTCTCCCAAAGAATAAAATAGTTCATGCAGTTTATATGTTCTACTTTAGACACCTACTTCCTTTTGTAGGAAATCTATTATCAAAACATAGAGATGCTTATACATATTTAAATGAAACAGTCGAAGACTTCGCTTACGGCGATGACTTTACAGCTTGGATGAAAGAAGCTGGTTTTAATAATGCTAGATTTGAAGAGCTCACATTTGGAATCGCAAATCTATATATAGGTGATAAAGAATAAATGATTAATCTTCTAGAACTTAAACATTCAGTTATTAGACAACTTTCTGAACATTGGAAAAATGTAGATTTTGAAGCTATTACTAAAGATAAGAAGAGATTTGTTACATATAAATTTAAAATCGAACAAACTCAATTATCAAATTTACTAGGTCATGTTATTCACAGACCGCTTAATTACTTCAAAAGTAAAGATGGAAAGAAAGAGATCTTAGGTATTGGCTCTCATATCACTTATACAAAGAAGTATGACTACAATAAACTCCTAGGATTAATCGAGCAACATGAAGATCTTATCTTCCTCGGTGCCCAACGCTTTTCACAGTCTACAAAAAGAGATGAAACTTGGACAGGTTTTGACGAGTGCCATTTCTCTTTACCGAAGCTAGTTTTTGAAACTTCTGAAAATCAAACTGTGCTTAAAGTTATCTTTAATAAGAAATCTCTTACGAGTGAAGACAAAAGGGCCAATGCCTTATTTGAACTTGAAGCGTATTTGAATTTTATTCGTCATGAGTTTGCAGTTGTAAATACTTGCTCGACAACAACTTATCCAGAAAAATCACATTGGGATAAGATGATGAAAGCCTGCATGGACAACTTAGAAAAGACTCCACTTGAAAAAGTTGTTCTAGCAAGAAAAGAAATAATAGAGTTTGACAGAATAGTTGATCCGATGGCCATTTTTGAGAAGAATATCAAAAATGCTCCAGATAGCTATCACCTCTACCTTGATCCAGGAGATGGTAAGGTCTTCATGAGTTTTACTCCTGAAAAGCTCTTCAAAGCAAAAGATAGAGAAATATCTCTAGATTGTTTAGCTGGAACAAGACCAAGGTCAAATGATTTTGAACTTGATCTTAAATACCAAAGTGAACTAACGAGTTCACCAAAAGAGCTCGAAGAGCACAGAATAGTTTCTCGCGAAATTCAAGAGAAACTTTCAATGCTTGGAGCTCAGGTAAAAATAGAAGCTCCAGAAAGTGTTCTAAAATTAAAGTATATTCAACATATTCATACTCACATAGTTGGAACTCTTTCAGAAAAGAGTAACTTTGCAGTTCTTCTTAATACACTTCATCCAACACCAGCTGTTGGAGGTAGACCATGGGTAATGGCGAAGAAGTGTATCGATGAAATTGAGCCATTTGACAGAGGCCTCTATGCAGGACCAATGGGTTATATTAGTTCTGATTCTTGCGAGTTTGCCGTTGCTATCAGAAGTGCTCTTAGTGAAGAAACAAAGCTTCATGTATTTGGAGGATGTGGCCTAGTGACTGGAAGTGATACTGATAGCGAGTGGCTTGAGTCAAAGAATAAAATGAAGATCTTTGAGCAACCAACGTTATAGAAGGACT
This sequence comes from Halobacteriovorax sp. HLS, assembly GCF_004006665.1. NCBI lineage: Bacteria > Pseudomonadati > Bdellovibrionota > Bacteriovoracia > Bacteriovoracales > Halobacteriovoraceae > Halobacteriovorax > Halobacteriovorax sp. HLS. Next base: position 361,943 of record NZ_QOCL01000003.1, on the reverse strand, counting down.
CAATGCGAACCCATAATTTATCAAATTTGTGGTCTTCTATAATAATTGACGAGCTGATAAAAAGTGAAGTTATTGACTTTTATATCTCGCCAGGAATGCGTTGTGCACCTCTTGTAAACTCCCTTATTGAAAACTCTAAAGCGAAACTCTATGTTGGTATTGATGAACGTGCCCAAGCTTACAGGGCCCTAGGATGTTCCAAGGCCACAGGCCGAACGAGTGCTCTAATTTGTACATCAGGAACCGCTCTAGCAAATTATCTACCAGCATTAATAGAAGCGAAAAAATCTGCAGTACCTCTGATCGTTCTCTCTGCGGATAGGCCTGTTGAATTAGCATTGAGTGACGCGAACCAGACAATAGATCAAAATAAATTCTACTCACAACATGTGATGGCCGATGCATGTCTTGGTGCTCCAACAGAACAAATTGCACCCTCGGTGATTAGAAATACAATTAATCACCTACTATTTAGATCCATGTATCCTAATAAGGGTCCAGTTCACTTTAATATACCTCTACGTGAACCACTAGATGATTCAGTAACACCAATTTCTAAAGAATATCTAGATCAATCACAGAAAAGTTTTAATAGAACTATACAAACCGACTACTATGGCCCTATTCAATCACTATCTAATGATCTCATAGACAAAGTAAGTGCCATAGTTTCGAATACTAAGAATGGTATTCTCGTTATAGGCTCTTTACCTAATTCAATGTGCAAAGAAAGTGTTAGAAAGCTCATTGATAAACTTAACTGGCCGATGCATCTTGATGTATCTTCGTCTTTGAAGTTTAGCTATTCGCTTAATGATAAAATCATTCCAACATTTGACCATCCAGAGGTCTATGAGAATATTTCTAAGAATCTTCCTTCGACAATTATTCATTTAGGTGGAAGAACTACCTCTAAGCATTACTACAGACTACTAGAAGAGAATCCAAGTATAGAATATATTACCGTCAACTGGAGTGAGCAAAAAGAAGACCCTGCTCAAAGTGTTGACCTAAGAATTGTCTCTCATGTTGATCAATTCTGTACCCAGCTTTGCGAAAGAATTGAAAACTCTAGCTCTTTACTAGAGATTGATTTCACTAATTTCGTTAAAAAGAAAATTGAGCTTATTGAAGAATCAGAAATTTCCTATCCAGTACTTTCCAAAAAAATAATTGAAAATATTAGAGATAATTCATCTCTATATATTTCTAATAGTACCGTGGTTAGAAGTTTTGATAACTATATCTCACAAGCAACTACAAAGTCGTTAGATATATTCACAAATCGTGGAGTGAGTGGAATCGAAGGATTACTGGCCTCAGCAATAGGTAGTGCTGAAGGTAGCGAAAAATACACAACACTAGTGGTTGGTGATATTAGTCTTCTTCACGACTTAAATTCATTGCAAATGCTTAAGACTTCAAAACAGAATCTTTGCATAATTGTTGTTAATAATTTCGGAGGAGGTATCTTTACTCTCCTACCAATTGCAAAGAATCAGCAATTACTGCCTTACTTAACAACTCCACACCAAGTAAACTTTGAAAACGCTGCAAAGATGTTTGATTTAGATTATCATAAAGTTGATAATACAAGTGACTTCTTAGATTGTTACTTAAAAGCTCAAGAACACATGAGCAAAGTCATTATCGAAGTTACGATAGATAATGAAAAAAATGTTGAACTCTACAAGACATTAAAGACACTAAAGTTATAGGCGAACCTATGAGTAAGAATTTTAAATATTGGATTTTGGCCACAAGACCAAAAACGCTCATGGCCTCAGTTGGTCCGGTAGTTCTTGGTGCAGCAATCGCTCACTATGAGGGCAACAAAATAAATATTCTTATTTTCTTTCTCACTCTTCTAACTGCTGTCTTATTGCAAATTGGAACGAACCTAGTAAATGATTACTATGATGATAAAAAAGGCATAGATGATGAGTCGCGACTTGGACCTACAAGAGTGACACAATCTGGCTTAATCGCAGCTTCCTCGGTAAAAAAGGCCTTCTGCAGTATTTTCATTATTTCTTTTTTACTTGGAATCTATCTCATGATGACGGGAGGTATGCCCATTATTATAACGGGCCTTCTTTCAATATTATTTGCATACGCCTATACAGGAGGACCATTTCCGTTGAGTTACTTCGCATTAGGAGAAGTACTCGCTCTTATATTCTTTGGTCCAGTCCCTGTTTGGGGAACAAACTATTTACTGAGCGGGACGACTTCTGAATTGGCCATTATGGCAGGATTCGGACCTGGCCTAATAGCTGCTGGAATTATGTCTATAAATAATCTTAGAGATATTCAAACCGACTCTAAGACAACCAAGAAAACTGTTGCCGTTCTCGTTGGAGCAAAGGGCGCAAGATTACTAACTCTATTATTGATTAGTGCTTCAAGCTTTATTCCATTTGTAGTTGCGATAAGCTCCAAAGCTTACTGGTCGGCACTAGCAACTATTAGCACTTACCTATTTATAAAAACATGGATGCAAATTGCCTCAGCTCCAATAGATGAGAAATTAAATAATGCTCTTGCAAATACTGGTAAGTATCTTCTTATATTCTGTGTTCTTCTATCTATTGGTCTGAATATCTAATGAAGTTTTCTATTTGCCATTGCCCACTAAAAAACACTATTACAGTTGGTGAGGTAGTAATAAGTGAACGAAAGTGGATCGAGATTGATCTTGAAGAAATTGGAAAAAAAGTAGATTTAGCCCCTTTGCCCGGACTTCATCAAGAGTCTCTTGAAGAGGCCTTAGAAGACTTCCATAGAAAAGTTTCCATTACACCAAGCGCACAATTTGCAAAAGATGTTATAAGAAAAGACTTCTTCAACAATACAGACCGCTCTAAAATTAATAAACTAGATTATATTGATCTTACGCAAGACCCGAAGTCTTATCTTAATAAATGGTCCAAAGGTGACATTATTAAATTAAAGATAGGAAGAAATAGTCTTGAGCAAGAAAAGAAGTGGCTAGATTATTTATTTGAACTTGATTTAACATCTATAAAATTTAGACTTGATGCAAATCGCTCTCTTACAGCTGAGCAACTGGACTATCTTTTACAAGGTATTGATCCTAAGCACATAGAATACCTTGAAGAGCCTCTGATAGATATTGAACATTGGTCTTGCTCAAAAGCTAGCGAGAAGTTCGAATTGGCCTTAGATGAGAATATTTCCAAAAGAAATTTAATTGAATCTTGTAAATTCCTAGTCGTGAAGCCTACCTATAACCTATCGCTCGCAGACACTATAGACGAGATAGAAAAAGCCTATTTTAAAGTTATAATATCCTCTTCATTTGACCCTCCAAATAATATCGACATATTACATCGTCTCGGAAACCTAAGTGGCACAAGTTGCGGCCTAGATACTCTAAAGTACTTCGATTTAGCTATGATCAAAAAAAGACCTCTTTAAATAATTTCGGGATGTAGTAAAATATATCCAGAAACTGAAAAAGGAGATTTCATGAAAAAACTATTACTACTATGCTTTGCTTTATTTATTACGTCTTGTGCACATCACTCAGGTCAAAAACATTGTGGCGGAAAAGACCAAAAGCAGTGCTCGGTTAAGAAGAAATGTGATGGAAAGAAAAAGTGTCACATGGATAAGAGAAAGTGCGACAAGAAGTCTTGTGACATGAAAAAAGGTGACTGTAAAAAAGATAAATGTGACATGGACAAGAAGAAGTGTGACGGCAAAAGCTGTGATATGGATAAGAAGAAAAAGTCTTCTAAGTAGTTGAAATGGCCCTAATTTGGGCTTTTTCTCTCACTTTTACTCAAAGTATGACGATAAGTAATGTGATCGAAAATGTGAAATAGGAGACATGATGAAAAATATAATATTTCTTTTCTTAGCACTAACAATCACTGCCTGCAGCTCTAGTTCAACGAAGAGAACAATAGCAAACGACCCATGTGCAGAAAACTATTACACAGATGAAAATCAGTACTTTGATTTAATAGATAAATGTAGAGGTCGCTAAGACCTCTATGTTATGTAAATAGTCTAAACGCACAACGTCAAAAACAGACCAATAAAGTTCTAACTTTAATAAAGCTTTTTACTATGTTAAATCTGCCTCAAGTTTATTTTAAATTTGGAGCACTTAGTGAAAAACCTCTCTTTTCTTATCCTAGCACTTTTATCATTCAACAGCTTTGCACTTGACACAGAAGTTAAAGGTTTCGTTGCTCTAAATACTCTTACTTTCGAAAAAGTAGATCATAGAGAACAGACTCTAAAAATGGGAATTGGAACAATTGACCTCAAGTTCTATTTCAACCATGAAGATTTCGGGGCAAAAATTAAACTAGACCTAGATGGTAGACTTGAAGAAAGTAATAATCTCTACGAAGAAGCATTAATCACTTGGAACCCTCAAAGAGACTGGAAATTCTCAATGGGTAAAGGGAAGATTAGATTTCACCAAATGAGTTACGGTATATTAGAGTCTCATTATGGTGACGGAGGTTCTATTTTAGGGACTACTCATGGATTAAGAGATCAAGATAGAAAAATTATGACTGAAGTTGCTTACGGTGGTTACAAGAAAGGTTTTAGAAACTACTTCAGTATTTATGCCGACGCAGCTCAACCAAGTGCAACGAATAATAATGTTGGTTATACAACAGATAACCCGACTGATCCAGGAAAAGGGAACCTCGTATATTCTTCAGAAAAAGAGATTGATACAAAACAAGATTGGGGAATATCGAATAAGTTTGAGTTCTACCCTAGAAGAGGATTTACTGTCGGTATCGGTGGACTTTATAGAGACAGAGATATTGATTATAACGAGAACTGGGCCCTCGACTTTTCAGGAAAGTACAAGTCAGGTGACTGGGAAATTATTTGGGAATATGTTTATGCTTACGTAAGTAACAATCCAAATGATAGATTCGCTGTAGAACATCAACATGAACAACTAGGTCAATTTCAGTTCCTATATCAAATGACTAATATAACAAAGTTTCAATTCAACACAGAATTTGCACTTGTTAATACTCAACAATACAATAAAGACAATCTACCAAATGGAATCGGAAATAAGAGTCCTAACTATGGTGATAAAGTGGAGACAAATAACTATAAGGCCGAAGTTGGTGTCTTATGGAAGCTGGCCCAAAGAGTGAACTTTAAAGTAGGATTTCTCTATGAGAGAAAGTACGAATGGAAAGCTCAAGCATCTAATAACTACATTGTAGGATATGAAGGCTTTAAAGATGGTTGGGAAATTGGATCAGGTATTAACTTCTGGTTCTAATTCCTTAAAAATGTAAGCTGCTCAATTGGCAGCTTACAGTCTCTATTCTTATACAAAAATTAAATACGCATTAATAACAATATACTTGATACTTAGTTAATGAAAACTAAAAGTATATTAATCTTCTTTCAATTCTTCTTAATACTGACGACTTTAGCTAATGAAAAAATAAAACTCGTGGCCGACGAGTGGTGTCCTTACAATTGCTCAGAAAAGTCTGAAAAAATGGGTTATATGGTTGAGATAGCAAAGAAGGTTTTTGAATCTAAAAATATTCAGCTTGAATATAGAACACTTAACTGGTCTAGAGCAATTCTAGATGCAAGAAGTGGCAAAATAAACGGAATAATTGGTGCTTATAAAAGTGATGCGGAAGATTTTGTATTTCCTTCAACCCACTTAGGAGAATCATTAGAGGTCTTCGTTGTAAAAAAGGATCATGAATGGAAGTACTCAGGAATAAAGTCCCTTGATGAAGTCACCCTTGGAGTTATCAGAGACTATTCCTATGGTCAAAATATTGATAGCTACATTGCACTTAATAAAACAAATTTCCAAAGAATACAGATTGTCTCAGGTGATATGCCTCTAGAGAGAAATATACGCAAACTTCTAAACAACAGAATAAGTGCTGTTATAGCAAATGAAGCTGTTTTAAAATGGTTAATGAAACGAAAGCCTTATCTAAAAGATAAAATAAAAATAGCAGGACAAAGATTTACCAGCACTAAAGTATATATAGCTTTTTCTCCAAAGAATAGAAAACAGTCGCAAAGATATGCTCAAATCCTGAGTGACGGTATAGAGAAATTAAAAGAGTCTGGAGAACTAGAAGAAATACTAAAAAAATATGGTATATCAATAGAAAGTTTTAAATAGTTAAGAGTCCGGAACCCATTTCTTTAATTTTCTTTGTAAACTTTGTCGATGAAGACCTAGCTTCTTGGCGGCCTTAGAGATATTTCCACTTTCTTGAGCAAGAATATATTCAATATATTCTCTTTCAATTCGATCTAATGATGTCACAGGGCCATTGAGTTTCTCTTCCATATCATCATTATCAAAGAGGGCCCTAACCTTCTCGACTGTTACAGGTTTAGTAATATAATCATCTGCACCTTTTTTGATGGCATCAACAGCTGTCGAAATGGTCCCAAAGCCAGTCATCACAATAATATAGGCTCCTGGCCACAATCGCTTAATATCTACAATTAAATTTGTTCCAGTTAAACCTTTCAATCTCAGATCTATAAGCACGGTATCAAACAGTCCTAACTCAGGGGACAAGTTCGTAATAGTTGGATCTTCAATATAGGTAGATGAGAACCCCTCATCTTTAAAAGAATCACATAGGCTCTCACCAAAAAGCATGTCATCATCAATTATCAAAATATTCTTCATACTAACTTATTAACTCTAACATTACGACGGCTCCATGTTGTGAGTTTGATATCTCTAAAGATCCGCCCATAGCTTCAATATTCATTTTGGTCGAAAAGAGACCAAGACCATGACCTCTGCCCTTGGTTGTTATATACGGAGAGCCTAGGTTTTCCAATATAAAATCATCGAAACCGGATCCATTATCGCTTATAAATAGGTTTACCCTATCTTCAATTCTTAATATATTCACTTCAACAATAGAACTTTTAGCATCGATACTATTATCAATTAGAACGCTTAGTATTATCGAAAGACTTATTTTAGAAAATAAACATCTCGCCTCACGATCCCCAGTCAAACTAATATGAATACCTTTATCATTTCTTGCAGCAAGGAAGTTCTTCACAAAACTTACAATGTCCTGACTCTGAAGTGTCTGTCTCGAGTCATTTTGAATCGAGTTCACTTTACTAATTGTTTCTTCACACTGGGAAAGTGCTTGATTCAATATTTGAAAATCTTTATTACTAGGATCATATAACTTATCTACTTTTAGGCGAACTGTATTAAGTGGTGTACCAAGCTCATGTAGTATCCCCGCAGAGATCGAGCCAATAGACTTAAGTTTTTGGAAATTCATTTCTCGTTGCTCAAAAAGAGATATTTCCCTACTTTGCCTTGACAGTAAATTTCCAACCGCTCTAGTTAAAAACCAAACACTCAAGAGAATAATCCATTGAGGTAACATAGTATAGGTGATAGCAAAGTGATAACTATGTGAAGAGAATTGAATAAAGAACATCGAAAGACAAAGCATAATAAAGAATGAATGAGAACGTACTCTGCCAACAAGTATGGCACCAATACCAGCATGTAAGTAGATCAATGGCCAAAAAGGGTTATGCATTCTACCTGAGAAATAAATTAGAAACGTAAATGATATTAGATCTAAGCAAACATGAAAGAACGATCCTGAGTAGAACGAAAACTTCTTCCAAATAAAATCAATATTAAATATTGTAGAAATACCTATAATTGATAAATAGAAGTAAATTGAATCATTCTCGATATAGCCAAGTTTTATACCAAAGAAATAGGCCAGCAACTGAAAGGAGATGGCCATCCAGCGAAACTTAACGAGCCAACTAATTGTCGAATACTTACTTATAAAATCCACTAGAGATTAACCTTTCTCATAATTTCCATCTTTATTGATCGAGCAAGAATAGTGTTGTAACTCGATCCGATAAGAAAATCATCTATATATGTAATTAAATATGTATACAGCTCTGTGTTATAAGAACCACCAAATGAGGCACTATTTAAGCTAGAAGATAGTTTATTTCTAGATAATGAAGAAGTCGGTAGTTTTGAAATATAAGTTCTTGATATCGCGAAATCTAATGACAATGAATTTGATATATCTAAACTCTGATTAATGGATAAATCATAATTTAAAGAAGAGGATGTTCGTAGCTCACTATCAGATATAAGAGTTCTTTCAAATGTTCTTCCTGGCCTATATGAAAGCCCAAGAGTCACACTAGTTAATCCCTTACTGAATCTTTTAGTAAATATGCTGCCAAGACTAAATAAGTAATGACCAGTTCCAAATGTGTCTAGAGTATCATTTCTCTTAGTTGTAAAAAGAGATGTTCCAGAAGGTATCTGAATTTTTGAATAAATGAAGCCTTGAGATATAAAGGAAGAACTTGAATACTCAGGCATAAATTCATAAGCAAGGTTAAATTCACTATCCCCTAAACCACTCTCACTGTGCCTTTGTTGATTAATCTCTTTTGTCTTTTCTATTACCTTAAACTGAAGACCATATTGAAAATATTCATTAAAACGTATACTGCTAGAGAGATTAATTGATCTAAGAGATTCAAGCTCCGATTCTGATCTTAGTGATAAATATCGACTTTCGCCAGTATCAGCTAAAATAGTTCTATCAAAATAGCTGACCCTAAAGACTTTATCAGTATCACCAAGCATTATTTGAGTAGTTCCTCCGCCTCCGCCACAACAACTTCCAGCAAAAACCTTTAGACAAAAAAAGAAATATATAAAAAGAAATCTATTTAACATGAATACTAAGAATCTCTTCATGAATATAAGGTGAATCTTTAATAGAACTACAATTCATATCGTTGTCGATCGTCCTTATCCTTAATTCCCATCGACCGGCCATAATAAAATAGATATCATCAAAGAAATAAGAGTCTTCATTTTCAATAATACTAATTGGTGAAGAGCCATGTTCATTTCCATCTGGCATTTTCATCCAAAGAAAGGCACATACTTTATCACTCAGTTTCTCGTATGGTCCAAAGAAGTCATTCTGATAGGAGTCCCAAAACTTTATAACCATAGATGACTTACTTCCAAACTCAGGGCCCTCCTTCCACGAAATGGCAAAACTTATTCGAGTGTCACCTGCCCACTTCATCACTTTATTGTTACGTACCTGTTCGATGAATGCTTGATCGTTACTGGTCTTCTCTTTTAAAGAAGAAAAAAGAGGTTCTCCACCACAGCTAGAAAGAAAAAGTAAAAAAAGAAAGGATAATAATTTACTCATACTCAATCCTTTAAAGCGATATAGCACCCTAGAGTTTTCCTCATAGGAGTTCTTGGCATTCGATTTTCTTTTATATCTAATAATGCTGAATCAAGGTAAAACTTAGTAGCATTAAGAGCATTAGATCTGTTAGTAACACCACCTCGATATACGATATTTCCTTGAGCTTGCAAAATATATGCATGCGGAGTCTTAAGTGCTCCTAATTTCTTTGCTAGAGAAGATTCACTATCATGAATAATTGGGAAATTAATTTTCTTAGATTTAAAATACTCTATTGCAACAGACTTAGATTCTGTATAGTTTGAATGAACGCCATAGAATTTAACATTTGAATACTTTTTCTTTAAGCGTTTAATTTCTTCAATATGTGAATCAGAGCATGGACACTGAGCTGAAATAAAAATAAGGACAGTCGTTTTATTCTTTGCTGTATCTATGTCAATCCTTTCACCGCTATGATCGAGCGCATGTATTCTTGCTAAAGATGCCATTGCTTGCTGGCCTAGAAATAACAATATAAGTACGTATATTTTTTTCATAAAGCCTTATAGCAATTTTATTTTCAAATGACGATGCAACAATTTGTTGCAGTTACAACTTGGTAAAAATTGACTAGGTTTTCCTAAAAAGGGGTCAATATGATTAATAAATGTATAGTAATAATATGTGCGCTGATATTTTTTTCGCACTCAAATAAAGCACAGGCAACAGAGGAAGCAACAAGCAGCATCAATTCGATGATACCACTACCACTTAGAATAAATCACAACGGTATGCTCATGTGGGGATATAATTTAGATTTTAGTGGTCACTCCATGGATCATCATTCAACGATGAGTTCAGATGGTATGAATAACAACAATATGTCTGATCATTCAGCAATGAATGACATGCACTCAAATCATATGAATGGCGACCATATGAATGATAATCAAATGAATGGTGACATGCATGAAGACGAACAAAGCATGAATCACCATGGAGATGCAATGGATATGGATCAAGAATGGATGTACTCAGTTATGCCAATGATCTCTCTAGGTGGTGATAAATTTACTAATATCATTAATTTAAACAAATCTAACTCGTCACAACTCGAGTGGGATTATGACTCACATAATCTGGTCGTAGCACAGAATAAGATGATACACGCGGGAGGAGGAATTGGAATAATGGCAATGCCGCCCGTGGATATTCCCCTATTTTCTCTAAAACTAAGTTTAATGCCATATAAGGGCGGACATGTTTATAAACTTAAACATATAGACTCAATTGAAAAGTCAGAACTCGTTGAAAAGATGAGTGTTCCAACAAGCTTAAAAGAGCTTAATGATTGGAAAATTAATGATCAAATATCTTATAGCTCTACAGGTGGAGTGATGTTTGGAGCTGGTGCAGGAATGTCTATTATAGTAAGTGCAATGCAAACCTATATGGCACAGGGGACCTGGCACACAAGCGTGAGAAAAATTGACGAAAATTTTGTTTTAGCAACAATTAGAAAAAGCGAAGTAAAAATGTTCTCAAAAGGTATCTCTAACATGCTGGTTCAGATATCCACATCAAAAATGCTAGATACAGACAAATATTTCAATTTCATTTTTGATCTATCAGATGCAAAAGCATCAATCGCCTATAGAAGATTTTTAAACGGCGACATATTGTATTCACAAGAACTAATAAAAAGTGGTCTTAAGGCCATTGAAATAGTAAAAACTTCGACCTCATCAATGAGTGGAAGTTCACGTAAATTAACTGCCGGTATGCCATTTCTATTTAATTCACAAAATACAAAAGGCGAAATAATTAATACCTCATTCACGCACAATGGATACACAGGTTCAAAGATAAAGTCTTACATGGGTATGTTCAAGAAAACGCACACAACTGACGGGATTTTAAGTAATCATAAGAATGGAGGAGTAGTTTTCATGTCCATGGTGAGCGAAAATCAAGAACACAAGGACATTTCGCCAAGGTATGCAGGATCATTCAAATGGTTTTACTCGAAACAGGACGTGCAAAGGGATACTTTAGTAAAAAAACTAAAAAAAGCAGCAAAGGTTTTAGGTATTGATGAGGTAAGAACATTAGAGCTTCCACAGCAAGAAGAGATTGGTTATATAAAAATTGAGCTAGACCTATCATTGAATCAGGATGAAACAATAAATTTATTGAACTCAAATATAAATAAGTCGACCACAAATATAAAACGTGAAATAGAAAGTTACTTCGCTAGAGGAAAAAATCTTAAAGAATATTGTGCAATTGATCTCTTATTATCGATATGTGAAAAAAGAGTAATAAAAAAGACAAAAAAGATCTTAAAAGAGATTTCTCCATTACTAAAGAAAATGAAGAATGAGCTTATTACAAAACAACACCAGCGTTTCAATGAAAGCTTCACGAAACTGGGAAAACTGTCTCTAGAAAATCGCTTTGTGCTAAATGAAGTAATGAAAGCATCAGGAAAAAAAGTAAAGAAGGCCATTTTAAATATTGAAGGAACAAATATCAAAAGGTATAGAACTTATATAGAAGGAGAATTCTAATGATTAAACTTATTGCCCTAACAGCACTACTCTTTTCCAATGTCGTATTTGCTAGCTCTAGTAATGAAAACTGTGTTGCAATCACAAAGGAAAAACTCTGTATTCAAATTGAGTGGACTCAAGGCCCATATGTAGGATCTTTTTCAAGAAATATTGTACGATTCAAAAATCTATTATTAAGTACTGAAGAAAAAGAAGTTTATAACTCTCCAAAAGAAAGTGTTCAATTCTTTGGATGGATGCTAATGCATGGTCACTCTCATGGAACAAGACCAGTCTCTACTAAACTAGAAAGTGATGGAATATATGAAAATTCTAAAATTTTCTACATGCAAGGCATGAAAGGTAGTTGGCAATTTAAGCTGAAGTTAGGAAGTGAGGAATTTGTTTTACATACTTTAGATGTCTAAAAAAAATGGCCCTCTCAAGAAAAGAGGGCCGATTTTTTATTCTATAATAATGGGCCAATAGCATCTATACAGCTATCAGTTCTTTTAAATTGCACTGGAATATTTCTATTTGGAGAAATATTCGCTCTTCTTCTGGCACCTTCTTCAGCAGCTTCAATTCTAAATTCGTGAGTCATAGTATTCAACTCATCAGCGCTACCAGGTTGCCAAACACGCCCTTCAGAGTTTAAGGCCTCTTCTCTCGCAGCAACGGCTTGTCCCCAACCTCTTTGGTGTGGATGAACTCTCATTTTGTCTTCGAATTTCTCAAAGAAAATTGATTTTGTCGCAAGATCAGTTTCACTTAACCCTTCTGCAACACTTGGTCTAAAGTCATCAGCATTTAATCCAAGTTGTGCACAAAGCTTATCAAGATCATCGTATGCCTTTTGTGGTGTTGCCAAGTAGTCAGTGTGACTAGTATTTTGAACAGTTCCACTTAAAGCATCATCTTCATTCAATGCTTTAGAGAGCATTGCCTTTACAAGTCTGATCTGCAGTGCAGACTCAGCTGCATCTCTAGGAGCATTAAACATTCTAAACTCGGCCTTTCTAATTCTTGGGTCAACTCTAAATTGTCTTCTCCAAGGAACCGTCGGGTTTGCAATATCAAAGTCTTCAGTAATAAATTCTTCTGGTATCACATCTTGAAAATATGCAGACATATCAAGTTGTAAATAACGAGACTTTCTTCCATAGCGAGTATTAAAGTATTCTTCGTTATAAAGAAGCTTCTTAAGATCTTCCTCACTACCTTCAAAGTTTTTAAGCTGATTTCTAAGGTTGTCAGAAATTGCTATTGGCTCTGATGTTTTAACACGATTTACATGTTGAAACATTAACGACATGATTCCTCTATTTTCATGGAAAATTGTTAAGAATCTTGCTAACTCCTTTGGTTTACCTTCAAAAGCAGCTAAGTCGATATTTACGTGCCCACCACCTGAAAGAAGATTTGGAAGAATATTATTCTTCTGGAATGCTTCATACACAGCGCCAATATCTTCAATCGCAGGAGTGAATTTCGGTGTTACAAGCTCAACAGACCCTGCTCTTGCAGAACCATCAATAACTTCACCATTTGGAGTGTAAGTTCTACCAATACCATCCCACTCAACGATCCACTTTCTATTTTGCGGATCTCTAATTTCATAAGATAGCTCTAAACCATGACCATGACCTCCGCCACCTTCAACCTTTGTCGCAGTACCATCACCACCAAGGTTCTTATGTAAATCCTGAGCAATATTTCTAATTGTTGCTTCTCTTTCTTCATCTGTTAAGTCGCCATATGTTTGTATCCACGCTTTCTTATTATCTCCTAATTTATCAGGAGTCATTTCAGCATTTACCATCAAAGGCATCTTACCCGAATATTCGATACCCAAGTCGATATTATTCACATCCGTAACGGCCCTTACAAATCTTCTTCCATCTTCAGGAAGATTGAATTGTAGAAGATCCTGCGCAACATTTATTCCTCTACGTGGTTGGATATATCTTCTGACCTCGTCAGATAGTCTTGTCATCTTAGTCCAAGACTTTAATAAGCTTCTAACATCTCTTTCAAGAACTCCACTGTCTGCATCCAACGCCGCGACTTGCTCTAAGAAGTCCTTGGTTAGAGAGTTTACCATAGCTCTTTTATTTGCCCCAAGAATTGGATTATTTGAATCACCCCAATTCCACAATGGAAGTGTAAATTCATATTTAAGATTACCTCCTCGAATATTATCGAGTGCTTTTTGAGCAACAGTTTCACTCACACCATGTCTTTGCGCTAGAACACTTGCGCTAGGAACATTTCCATCCCATAAGCTCCAGTCAGAGATCTTGGACAGACCACTAAAGTCATTTGATGAGACTCTAGAAGCTAAAACTGTTTGATAAAATCTTGCGAGCTTAATATCTTTTGTACCTGCTCTAAATTCGACCCCATGGGTTCCTTCTTTCCATCTATTTCCTTCAAGTCTGATAACCCCTCTTTGAGTTCTTAAAGAGGCCAGTCCATTGTCTGTTTGAACGCCTTTATAATTGGCCTTCTCGATACCTGTTCCACCTTTGATACCGTCAATCACAATGAGGGCCTGAATACCTCTATAGAGTTCGGCCAGTCTGGCCTCGTCTAATTGTGAATGGGCCTTGAAAACCATTCTTTGGTGACCTGGTGCTTGGAAAATCTGCCCTGCATTTTTAAGCTCTTTTCTAAACCAAATAACCATCTCTTCAAATTCTGCATAACTATTTTGAGGAGTGAAACCTAGCTCCCATCCTCCACCAACACCACCGTAATGACCGTGAGCATCTTCGATATACTTTTGTGGAAGACCAAAGTTTGTTACATATGATCTATAGTTCTTAGGTATAGCAGAACCACCTTGACCAGGCATACTTCCTTTAAAAAGCTTCATCTTCACAGAAGGCTTAATAAAAGACATAGGACGACCATCAGTCATATCAACAAATTTAGAAAATTTTTCATCGAGAACTTCTGTGCTGGCACTTGCGTAATCAACACCTCTAAGTTGATCAAGATCGATTACCTTTGCCACACCATCTATATCTTTAACATCTGAAGCTAGGTCAACCTTAACTCCATCTTCGGTGATATAGGTTCTATACCCATTAGCATTTTTCATATAATTGCTAAGAAAATCTGAGATAAACTCTTTTCTCTGTGACTCTGGTAGACTAAGTACATAGCTTTTAAAATCATCTCCGCTTGGTCCCATTATTCTAGTTATAAGTCCCGAAGATGCTTCTTTCTCAGCACCAAAAGAGACCCCACCCATAAAGCCGTCCATGTTCTGGCCTTCGACCTGAACAGCGTTAGCATTATATTGAGTTGCTCCTTGTTGCAAATATCCCCACATATCATAAGCGGACTTTGGAGCATCGCTATCATCGGCTATATATCGTGGTCCAGTTGAAACACTTGAACAATTATATAGCAATGTCATCATGGCGAGATTTGCAGGTAACTGCCTCCAGCCTTTGTTATTCTTTTTAATAGACATATTTAATCCTTTTTAACTTATATATTATTTAAAAAAACAGTTCTTATTTTTTAGTATCTGAATACGATCTTCAAACTCTGGATTCTTTGCTGCTCTGGCCTCAAGAATTTCGTAGAAAGTATCTTTCTTGCTAGTTTTGCCAGCTGATTTTGATGCCACTTCATCTAATAGCTTCGTCCATCCAGTCATATCACTCTCAGAAATATCTTCACTAAAGAGCTTCCATAACTTATGTGGATTCTTAGGATTTAAAATATTAATCGATCCATGTTCATCTTTAGAAATTTCTTCTATCGCTGCGATCAATTTTTTCTGGTCAGCTGAGCCGATCTCTTTGAGTCCTAGGAACAAACCAAGTGCTCTTTCTTCTTCTGGTGCAACTATATTTTTTGATCCTGCCAGTGAGCCAATATTATGTTTTGCCAGTTTAGTATTGATAAAGTTAGTCAATGACCTAGGTTGATTAGGTAGCATCTTTGTTAGAACTTCTTTAGATTGTTTGTCGCTCATTACTTCTAATGTGAACTTGAATCCTAAACTACTAAGTTTGTCACTTACACACGCAGAACAGGCAAGTACTGTTGCACTTCTTTTCCCATAACGATTAGATAAATAAATTAATGAGTTTACGGCCTTAACCAAGTCACCTTCTGCCATAGAAGATTCTGACTTATTCAGTAGTGCCATAAGGTCTTTCTTATATTTAAGATCTTTTCCTTGTGCAGGTATTTGAGAGATATGCATTCTCAAAGTTTTTGCTGAAGGCGTTGATCCTCCAAATTTATAAAGAGAGTCAATAGAGTTTTTAACATAACTCTTAACTTGAGTCGCACTCGTGCCACGAACACCGTATTTAGACAATGATTGAGACAGTCCAGAATCGTTGATTAAAATATCAATCAATTTAACGGCCGAGGCCATAGACTGACCCGTAATGAGCATTCCAAGAATGAAAGCAAGGGATGCCTTCCTTAGAAATTTTTTACAAAAGAACATTTCTACCTCTTTATTTGTTTTTTACTACCTTTAGTAAAATCGTTATTAATATAGTTATTCACTCAACTTTACGGACACCTGAGTCATTTACTTTAGTATTAAAATAATTAATGCTCTAAATAACTGATTTCACGTTGATTATGCGCACAGAGTCGTGCGTTGAAGCCAAGGTTATCTTACTATTTTCATCCACTAATCTAGGAGAACTACTTGTTAACACTTTTTCTTATTAGCTTTCTTACAGCTAATCCTATGGCCACTGTGAACACAGACCAGAGCCTAATTATTGGGGCCAAATTCCCAAACTCTACATCTGAGGGAACGACTGCAGTTTTCACAAAAGCAATCGTCCCCGACTCTAGCTCGTATAAGGGTGGTTTTAATAAGTTACTAAAACATATACTCCCAGCTCCTGATCAAGAAGATGCCGGAAGCTGCTTATTTATGAGCCATACAGGTAATGTAGAATGGTGGTATTCAAAACTGAGTAACGATAGACAGACTTCTGAAAAGAGAAATTTATCAGAAAGATACTTTATGAATCTATCTAAAGAAGGTCTTGATGATGATCTTGAACATTGGCCTACAGATATGATCTATGCTCTTAACAAGCGTGGTGAAATTTACAAAAATGAAGACTATAGATACACAAAGGGTTGGTATAAGAGTGTAGAAGGACAAAGAGTTCCTGCTTTAAAAGATGAAGAAGGTGCAAAGTACGGTATTTCTTATAGCTGGATTAGCCTTTATCAAGATATTAAAGCACCAATGGTTAAGTTACCTCAGTTTGATAGAGAAATTATTTTTAAAGACCCAAGTGAAAATAGATGGAATGTTACTACTGCTCCTAAAGATATTGTTACAAGAATAAAGAATGCCTTAAAGAAAAGAAATGCCCCAGTTCTCGTAATCTATAATCATGTAGGTTATTGGCATGCAAACTTGATCGTTGGCTACAATGACTACGCTGACTCTAAGGGCTGCCCATTCGTATCAAACTTTGACAAGTTAATGAATAAAAGAGCCGATGAAATTTCTCTAGAGGCCAGTAACGAAGAAGATCCAAAGAAAAAGAGAAAGCTAGAGCGTAAAGCAGCAAAATTTAGATCAAGAGGAAAACAAGTTCAAGACTCTTATGAGAGTAACGGCTCGTGCCGAGGAAAGGGAGTCTTCTACGTGAGAGACTCAATCTACCCTAATAAGAATATGCCTATTTATGATTACGATTTATTAAATGAGGGTGAAGAAAGTCACCTCAATGCACCAGTCATCCTTAGAGAGTATGAGTGGGCCGAAAATCTCCTTAATCATGCTATCCAAATATATCCACTTTAATAAATAGAGGACTTAGTCCTCTATTTTTTTAGGCCTAATATGAGTGAAATTAAAAATAAATTACTTAAAAATTACAAACACAAAAAGAAGTGGGCCAAAAAGAACAACTTTGAGTGCTATAGGCTTTATGACAAGGAAATCCCTCAATACCCATATTTAATTGATATATATGGCAAAGAAGTTATTCTCTACGATAGAAGAATAGATAAAATAGACTCGGACAAAGAAGAACTTTACCTCGAAACAATTTGCGCTATTTGCGAAGTTCTTAATATTGACCAAGACAGTATAATTATAAAAAAGAGAATCATTCAAACGAAAGAAAATAAGTATACCAAACTCGATAAATCCAAAAACAAATTAGTCGTTGCAGAAGGGAGAGCAAAATCAATAATTAATTTACATGATTATATAGACACTGGATTATTTCTTGATCACCGACCAATGAGAATGTATTTAAATACAATCTCCAAGGACAAAAAGTTACTCAATCTCTTTTGCTATACTAGCATGGTCTCCGTTCATGCGGCCCTAGGGGGAGCAAGTACTACGAATGTTGATCTTTCAAACACCTATCTAGAATGGAGCAAGGAAAATTTCCAAGTAAATGAAATTAACTTAGAAAATCACCACTTCATTAATGCCGATGTTTTTAAGTACCTAGAGCAAAACAAGATGAATAAATTTGATATCATTTTTCTTGACCCTCCAACTTTCAGCAACTCAAAGAAGATGACGGATATCCTTGATATTCAAAGGGATCAGAATATTCTAGTTTCTTCTTGTATGAATATATTAAATGAAAATGGTGTTCTCTACTTCTCAAATAATAAGAGGGGGTTTTCTTTAAATGAGATAATTTCACAAACCTATAATGTAAAAGATATTTCACTTAAAACCATCCCTGAAGACTTCAAGGATAAGAAAATACACGTATGCTTTGAGATACGAAATAAATGAGCATCGCAATTACGACACTCCTATTTGTGGCGACCTCTTTAAGTGCAATTATTTCAGCGGTAAGTGGAATGGGAGGCGGAATAGTCCTTCTTTCTATAATGACTTTCTTCCTTCCACTATCAACACTTATACCTATACACGGTGTCGTTCAATTGATGAGCAATATTTCGAGAACATGGCTTCTTAGAGAAAGTGTTATTAAAAATATCTTTCTGTGGTTCGCTCTTGGTCTTCCAATAGGAACCTTTATTTCAATAAAAATAATACAGAGCATAGAGAATAAGATTATTTTATTCTCTCTTATAGCAGCGCTAATCTTCTACAGTATTTTTAAACCAAAGAAGTTACCTGAGTTGAGAATACCAAGTTATTGTTTCTTATTCGTTGGTGTTTCTGTTGGAATACTAGGTCCACTCATTGGTGCAACAGGGCCTACCATCGCACCTTTTTTCATGAGAGAGGACTTTTCTAAAGAGCAAATTATCGCAACAAAGTCTTCCGTTCAAGTCATTGGTCACTTAATTAAAATTCCAACTTTTCTCTACCTTGGTTTTAATTATCTAGACCATGCCTTTCTAATTATTGCTCTCGTTGTAGCTGCAATTTTAGGAACACATCTGGGAGTGAAAATTCTAACTAGAGTAAACGATAAAACATTTAGAATTGTTTTTAAAAGTGCGCTTTTCCTGGCCGGAGTTCGTATCGTTTACAAAGTTCTTACTTAATGAGTACTGATTGCATTAAAGTAGATGTGATCGCGATAGGTTCCGGACAACTTATTAATAACACTATCTATAGTCACATCAATATCAATAACATCTCCATCATTAGGGGAGGCCACTGGTGAATAAAATATTTCATCAGGATTATTCAAAGAACCAATTAAGCTTCTACCAACTCCATTTACACTAAAGGTATAATCAACTGTATTTCCATTAGGCTTATTAACATGTGTAAGCCTTCCGTCATTTTCACTTGAGACAGTTATTCTATAGCCAGAATTAGACTTAACGATTAAATGCATTCCCTTAGTCTGACCACCAACCATAGGTATGAAAGAAAGAGAATAGAAAGTGCTATTCTCATTAAAAGCACCACCCTTTTCTACTAGAGAGATATTTAAGTCTGACTGGATATTTAGATATAGGCTAACTGATCGGCTTACTCCTCCAGTTGTGCCATTCTTAGTAGGTCGAATATTTATTGTGACATTATCCGAATAGAGTCCCGTCTGTAGGTTCCCATTGCTATAAGGGTTAGGCATTCTCGCGTACACAGTAACTCTTTGATAGTAACTATTCTTAAAATTAATAGATACATGCTCACTATTATTCCCATCATCTAAGTCCTTAATCACTTTAGAGGTGCTCTCATTTTCATGAAAGTTATAGCTAACACTATGTTGAGCGTTATAGAGTTTTCTTGAATAAGAACTAGCTGATCCTGTTGTAATACCTAGAGAATACTTTTTACAATCATTATGAGAAGTAAAACGATACAGGTCAATATCAACAGCGACACTTTGGTCGGCCTGCATTTGTACAAAATTAACAGAATTTACAAATGCATACATTGGGCAATTGACCGCCATAGCGTGAGTAGAAAAAAGAGTTAACAGCAATATTAAAAATTTCATTTAGCGGCCCTTACTAGCTTAATATCTTCTAAATTCAGTAATCCAAATTTCTTATTATTGATCCTAATAGTACCTTGATAAACTCTATTACCATCATTAAGCCTTACAGAGTAAACACCACTATTTAGACCTTCAGCAACGAGTCTTCCCTTACGATTAGTAAAGCTTCTTTGCACAAGTTTATTCCTATCATCGTAAATATCAAATGTTTTCAAGGCCGCTCGCTTACCATTTGGTAATACTAAATTTGCAACAACAGACACAGAGCCCTTGCCTTTCAAGTTAATATGAATTCCAGACTTATAGCTTGGAAATAAACTATATTCTTCGTTTTCTAACGAAAGTCCATCATCAAGTGCCGTCGAATCAATTCTTAAATGACGATATCTATAGGCCTGTAGCTTAGAGACCATAATACTATTGAAAAAATCACTTTCATATTCATAATCAAGACCAGATTTATTAATTTTAATATCTTGATTCTCCGTAATTTCATCTCGACTAATTATTGCAAACCCATCAGTAATTGGACGACCTACTGAGAACTTATTTCCAGCAAAAGCAATTGCAGTTCCAAGTTTTAATCTACCGTCATACTGATTCCAATTTGTTCCATTAGATTTTGACTGAGTATGGCGCAGAGAAGTTTCAACTCGATGATGGTTATAGTTAGCATCAATCTCAGCAGAGCTACCCGATTCATCATTTCTAGCTGTAACCTGATACGAGAATTCATCGTGAGACGAAGTTTGCAGCTTTTGCCAAGAGAGCTGAGAGTTATTTCCAGTGGAGTTATAATTACCGTAAATGCTGTGTCCCTCTTCAGCAAGGTACCAATTAAAGAATAATGAAATATCAAAGCTTGAAGTATGACCAAATGTCTCCTTGAGACTAGATGTTAAGTTAACATTTAGTCTTCTTTTAAAGGTACGACTAAGGCCTAAGTTGGCATTTAAAGAATCAGGATTTAGCTTATTCCACTCATACTCAGTTCCAATTCTAAAGTTCAACAAACTAATCGTAGAGTTAAAAGAATAGCTCAACTTAGTACGTGCATAATTAAGAGCACTTTCATCCCCTACAACCTTAAATTTAGGACTTCTCCATTCTAAACCAACCAAGTGTCCTGTTGCAGCTTCCCCCTTAACGGATCTATTAAGGTAGTAGTACTCACCTTTTAGGTTACCACCGTATTCACTTGATGAATTACTTGCATATTGTTGAAATTTAAACTGCCCTATCTCTGATGAGAAAACCTGGTCGGATCCAAGAATTTGAGACTCATCATCTCCTTGAAGAAGTCCACCAAGAGTAAAGGTATTAGAAAAACCATAACGATGAAAGACAGTATAGACCTCTTCATCGTCTGAATAATCCAAATCTCTTTGAGTAAGCGTACTCTTTTTTCCAATTGAGTAATAAAAATCAGATAGACCTTTTTTAAGCAGATCTTGGCTAAAAGAGGCCGGAATAATAATCTCATCAATTCTTCCAAGTTCAGTCTCTATAACTAATTTAACTTCGTTAAGCCCTTGAATCAGAGGAAGGTCCTCCAAATTATGCTTTCCTTCCCTTAGTCTTAAAATCTGTATCAATGAACCATTAACATACACCTTCACTGTTGATGGCTCTGTTAACTCAAACTCAGCATATCCTCTAGGGACTGTTACATCATAAGGACGCAGTGAGAAGTTCTTACCGTAACTCAATCCTAGAAATTGGATTGGTGCTACGAATTCCTTCGATGGGCCAGAGTTATCTCCTAAAACTAGCCTTGTCGAATCTTGAGGTCGATCATAAACAAGACGAGTAAATTTACGAGCAACGAAGTCTTCTTTGTAAGTGTGTGAGCTTTCTACAACAAAGTCGTAGAGCTTTAAATTCGGAGCGAGATCAAGCTCTGAATCTGTTGTCGTCTTATTGTGAGCATAAGGCGCATAAAAAAAGAAATTCGAAAAAAATGATATATCTTCAGGAGTCGATTCATTCTTAACCCATTCAGGTTTATAGTCTGAACTTAAATTCGTTACAATCTCCTTTCTATACTTTATATCAATTTTCGCTTCAAGAAAGAACTTCTCTTCATTTAAAATAAGTTCAACGCCAGACTTTGCTAACTCAGTATTGGTTACTTCATCATCAGTTAAAAGCGAAGAATCCTTCAAAAGGGCCGAAAGTACACTCTTCGTTTTTAGAAAAGATTTGGCCTTGTTATTTTCAAACTTTACTGGTATTTCACCAAGGTCTTGCGAATCAAAAATAATATTTACAGGGACCCAGCGCTCTTTAGTTTTAAAAACCTTGCTAAATATTTCGTCACTACCTTGTGCGTAACTACTAAAGTTGACTAATAAAAGAAATAGAGTGAAGACCAGCTTAATCATTATTTTTAATTCTTACCTTAAATGGTTTTTGAATATTTACAAGAGATGGAGGAGTAACTAAGAATTTACGGTTAGAGCGAGTTAAGATATTTTCTCCAAGAATACCTTCATAATTTTCAACCAAAAAGTCTTTTCCTTCTTGAGTAAAAGTTATCTTAGGACTGCTGAGCACTAAGTGCAAATTACCATCATTACGTACGTCAATAAGAACCTTCTTCAAGTCTTTTGTCGCACTAGACTTAACAACAGAGATATTACTTTGCGCCTTACTTGGGGTGACATACAAGGCAGCAACATAACGCAGTAAGATCTTGATATCAGTCTTAGCACCTTTTTTCTTATTTAGATCAATAGGAAGTTGCTCTGCAATTAATCGAAATGATCTTTCAAAATCTTCAACTTCACCTTTCAACCATCTAACTTTAACAACCCTTCTAGACTTTGGGCCCAAAACTAATTGATCCGGAAAAACAAGAAAGTCCTCAGTCTCAGGAAGTTTTTCACTACCATCGCTCAACATATCTCTAACTTTAACTTCGAGCTGAACAGCAATAGGTGTTTCTCCATCATTTGAAACAGTAAAGTTAGCTATATTATTCTTACCACCACCTATTATGGAATAACTCATTGGAGAGAGTTTAAAGGCATGTATGGATAGAGAGAAAAGAGAACATAAGATTATAATTATTGAATTTTTCATTCAATAATATTATCTAAATTAATTGTGTCTAACAACTAATTCATAGAGATTTCTAAGAGTTTAAGCTTCTTATTTGAGGACACTTTTTTAAGCTTTCCAGAATATTTATAGTTCTTAATTGATTTTTTAATATATGAATTTGTATGGACACGTATTCCCTGATTTTCATCAAAGTACACGTTGATATTTGGACGAACAATAGCTCTTAAGAACAGCTGCTTCGAGCTACCTGCATAACTTGCAGCAGGTGAAGAAAACCAAAGAAACAGACATAGCTTAAATAGTTTCACCGAGAAACCCCCTATTATAAGAGCTTCTCGGTTACATGACCTTCTTACTTGAGTAAAAAGGTCTACTTATTTATTATATCAACTAGTTAGCTTGAATAGTAAAAGTAACTGTATCTGAGTAAGTACCTTGTACTAGTTCAGCAGCTGGACTACCTGTGTATGAGATATCTACATCAGTATCAACATTATATGTACCAGCAGTAGTCACAGATTTAGCAACTTGGTCTGTCGTTGTAAGAGTAAGTGCTCCACTATTTCCATATGAAAGAGTGTAGTCTACTTGGTCCGCAGTACCATTCTTTAGGCTACTTGCATTTGCAGATCTAACTAATATTTTATATCCAGTTTCAGCGTTTGATACTTCATTAACAGACGCAACATTTAAATCTACTGGACTAGCTGTTAAATCAAGAGAGTCATGACCTGCTACCGGATTAACAGTTAAAGATAAAACCTGGTCTACTTGACCTTGTAAAAGTAATGTTCCTTGAGTTGCTGCCATAACTGGAGCAGAAACAACTGATGCTAAAACTGTTGCCATTATTAATTTTTTCATATGTCTCTCCTATTTTAGAGTAAATATTTCTGAACTTTATTATCCAAAAACTATGCCAACTCTATCGCTTAAGGTTTATACAATTCTATCAAACAAATTGATAAAAAAATAGACAGTGAGAAATAGTAACAACCGTTATCAATTTCTTTATCTAAATATATAGTAAGGGATTATTTTGAATAAATACAGTAGTTTATGGTTAATTTACTGTCAGCTTTGTCAGGTTTATGTCGGCAAAGTTAGGCCTTTGCCAACTATCAAAAGTTTAGTCAGTTTTTTAGAGAGCTCGATACATTATATTGACCCAGGACAGGAATGGCGTAGATTGTAATCTCACTTCGGTGCCAACCTAGACTTTCGACGTCAGGATGATACCAGATAGTGGCCTTCCACTTACCATTCTTTGGTAGTATTTGAAACTCGAAACTGTCGTAGTACTGACCAACATCAGTCCTTTTGACAAATTTTATTGTGGCCTTTTCGAG
The DNA here is from genome assembly GCF_004006665.1 of Halobacteriovorax sp. HLS. Classification (NCBI taxonomy): domain Bacteria; kingdom Pseudomonadati; phylum Bdellovibrionota; class Bacteriovoracia; order Bacteriovoracales; family Halobacteriovoraceae; genus Halobacteriovorax; species Halobacteriovorax sp. HLS. The sequence goes on along the minus strand of NZ_QOCL01000003.1, from coordinate 337,317 downwards.
GTCTAACTCTCCATCTCTTTCCAAAGATTCATATCCTTCTAGAGTTGCAAAACTTGTCGGTAACTCCTGAGAGAGTTCTCCTTGTAGTTTAGAGTTGCTAATAGGTATGTAGAACTTTTTAATAATTTTATATTTTAGCTTCGCTACAAATTGATCAGCACTAGAGTCGACAGTCTCTATTCTAACTTCTCCACCCTTATGGTGACGGCCTCTAGAAACTTCATGAACAATCTCTTCAGCACTTGCAAAAGAAATCGTTAGTAAAACAAGCAGTAGTATTTTTTTCATAAGTTAAATTTGGCGAAGAGAAATCTTCGCCAACTCCAAGACTATTGACAGTCGTTATGCTCACGGAAGTATCGACCGCAAACGAGGCTAGCATTTCTACAATCACTTGCAGAACTTGAGTAGTAGCTTCTATATGGACAGTACCTTACAGGCTGAGGATCGACATTCACAGTGAAAGTTCCCTGCTCTGTAACATTTTTACCTTTTAAAAGTTTATAAGATAATTCGTTATGACCTGGCTTCAAAAGAGGTCTTTGCGTTAAAGAACCAATCCATAGGTTAAAGTTTCTTGAGCTCTCTTTATCTTTAACGTTTGAAGACTTAGTCTTAGATCTACCTCTACTATTTGTATAAGTGAGCTCTAGCTTATCCGCTTGTACATCTGAATCATAAACAAACTTAGATCTCATAGAAGGTGTTAAATAACTATCTCTACAAGTTACATAAACTCTGTCCGTCTGACCTCTGTCACTACAAAGAATAGTAATATTACCTTCAAGCCTGTGATTTAGAAATTGATCACCCGCTGACAAACCTGTTTCAGCTGCGACCGAAAATAATAGAGAGAATGCTACAGCGAGCTTAAAAATGCTTTTCATCGAATTACTCCTTAAGTAAGATATTTAAATAGTTTAGGTTTCGAAAATAGAAACGACAAGTGATGTCAGAAACAGTTAGGATACCCAATTAAAACACTCGGCCTTTTAATATTCTTTATTTCATCTAATATATTTGCTCTTAGCTGTAACAACGCTAAACAGACCGTCTTTCCAGAAAAAGATATTACTGGAGTCGTTATTATCGCTCATGGACTTAATTTAAATCCTGAGAAAATGGAAGTAATTGGATCAATTTTTAAGGAAAGAAAAGTTACTCCGATCTATGTCAAGCTAACAGGACACACTAAGAACTCTAACTGGGAAGCAGTGAGCGCGGATCGATGGCGTAAAGATTTTTATAAAGGACTATGCCAAGCATTTCTTATTTCAAAAAACAGTAAAGTTCCCATGTATGCTTTTGGCTATTCTTTAGGAAGTGTTCTTATTCAAGATGCTGTAGAAAAATTTAAAGCTCCATTTGCGAAGGTTTTTCACATTTCTCCAGCATTTAAAACAAGATGGTATGTTGGATTCATAACAGGTCTTTTTAAACTCGGTTTTACCTTCAATATCCCTAGTTCCAATTACGAAGACTATCGAGCACAATCTAATACTTCACTAGTCGCCTATAAAAGTATGTACGAACTCAACCAAGGACTTAAATACTCTGACGAGCTTGAAAATTTTATTTTTATGGATCTCAGAGATGAACTTGTTGACTACACTAATACAAAGCACCTCTGTGAAATGAAAAAAAACTGTAAGTTTACTGAGCTAAAGAACACTCCTTTTGATAGAGGTAAGAAAATCTATCACCTCTCTCTAGACCCTCAGTCAGCTGGTTTAGAGAGTTGGCAGCTTATTAGAAAAACAATCTTAAGCAAATTATAACTCATAAAATACAAAGACTTAGAAGTAAGAATAAGAAAGACTTTCACCGATTGTTTTTTAAACAAAACTTGTGTTAAAATTTAAGTAATAGTGGGAAGTAAAGGAGTATTTTATGCGAACCTTGCTCTTAGATAGCACCTTCTTCCCGGTTAGGATTATTAGTTGGCAAAAGGCCATGATACTCCTTCTGACCGGGCGGGCCGAAGTCGTAACCGAATACGACGATAAACAGATTCGGTCAACAACACAGAGCTTTACGCTTCCAAAGATTCTACGACTTCACAATAAACATCATAAACGACGCCAAGTAAAATTCACCCGACTTAATATATACCTTCGAGATAATTACACCTGCCAATATTGTTACAAGAGTTTCAAGTTTGCCGAACTAACTTTTGATCACGTTCACCCTGTATCAAAAGGTGGTCAAACAACTTGGGAAAATATAGTCACTTGCTGTAAAAAATGTAACTCCCAAAAAGGTGCAAAGCTATTAGCTGAAACTAATTTTAAGTTACTCAATACTCCTAAGACTCCTAATTGGTCAGCGACAATGTGCTTACGCATCAAAGAGAATGACCCTATAGAATGGTTTAATTGGTTGCCTAATTAGCGACAATGGACGTCTAATTTTTTTATGAGTATACTCCACTGCTAAGGAGTATATTTGAAGTTATTTACTACGCTAATTACAATATTAATTTTATCTTCCTGCGTCGGCGGGCCGTCATACAAAGGACCAGTTTCAGATTACTATGATGGAGAGAATTTTCATTATAAGAATCAAAAGATTAACAAGTCTTTTAGTGATTTACTAAAATGGAAATTTTCAGGAAAAAGGCAGCAGTGGCCAGAAGAAATCAAAGTAAACCCAGTTAAAATCAAAGAACAACGGGTAAATAAGGGAGTTGTACTCACCTTTATTAATCACTCTACTTTCTTAATTCAAATTGATGGAGTCAATATACTAACCGATCCAGTGTGGTCTAGAAGAGTTTCCCCTTTTAGCTGGGTCGGTCCACAGCGAACAAGACTGCCAGGGGTAAAGTATGAAGACTTACCTCCTATCGATATTGTTCTGATAGGCCATAATCACTATGATCATTTGGATATTGATACATTAAAAAAGCTAGGCCGCGACCATGAACCAAGGTTTATAGTAGGTCTAGGAGTAGATCTACTCTTAAAAGATAATGGTCTAAAAAATATTACATCATTAGGCTGGAGAGAGTCGGTAACATTTTCAAATATTGAATACCATTTTGTAGAGTGTCAGCACTGGTCGGCCCGCGGCCTCTTTGATAGAAATAAAACTCTTTGGGGTTCCTTTATAATAAAAAACCATTCAAAGAATATCTATTTTGCTAGTGATACAGGTTACTCGCAGCATTTTAAAGAACAACAAGAAGTTTACGGTCCAATGGATATATCACTTCTTCCAATTGGAGCATATGAGCCAAGATGGTTTATGAAGTCTCAACACATGAACCCTGAAGAAGCGGTTAAATCTCATATAGATCTAAAGTCTAAATTTAGCATCGGTATGCACTTTGGAACATTTCAATTAACTGATGAGGCCATTGACACTCCTATCAAAGAGTTAAAGCTGGCTTTGGAAAAATATAAAATTGATCACAAGAGCTTCATTGCTCCGGAGTTTGGTCAGCAGTTTAGGATTGAGTAAGTTATGGATAATTTTTTAAAATGGACACAAGATAATGAACAATCAATTGAGAAATCATTTGTTTGGAAGGACACTGATCAATTTCAATTGATTGTACATGACACTGGAGTTCTCGAATATAAACCAAGGACAGTATCTAACGAACAAGTCATCTTAAGCTGCGCAATTCATGGAAATGAGACGGCACCAATTGAGATTTTAAGCAATATCGTACAAGACTTTTACTATGAAAAGATAAAGTCACAAAAACATATCCTTTTTATTTTTGGTAACCCTAGAGCGATAAATATTGAAAAGAGATTTTGTGAAGAAAATCTTAATCGTCTATTTGCTGGGGCATTAGAAGGAAAATCAAGTAATTACGAAACACAAAGAGCACAAGTGCTGATTAATTGTGTCGAAAGCTTTTTTAAAGAAGGTTCTCGCAAGTTTCACTATGACCTACATACAGCGATAAGAGATTCTGAAATTGAAAAGTTTGCTATATTCCCTTCAGCTATGGATAAGAATGTCGACAAATCACAACTCGCTTTTTTGAGCGACCTAGGAGTTAGGGCCGTTATCTTTAATGATGGAGAGGCCACGACCTTCTCCTATCACAGCGCAAAACTTTTTGGTGCGACTTCCTACACTATTGAACTAGGCAAGGTTCGACCTTTTGGTGAAAATAAAAAAGAGGACTTCGAACAAACTGAGCTAACCCTTAGGCAGTATATAGATGGAACCTATAAACACCATACCGACTTGGACAATATTGAAACTTACATTATTACAGATCTCATAGACAAGAGAGCTGAGAGCATTGAATTTAGCTTCAGTGATACCGCGCCAAACTTTACAAGCTTTGATAAAGAGCAGCTCATTTGTTTTAATAATGATGGAGATTTCATAGCGAAAGAAGATGGATCAAAAATCCTCTTTCCTAATCGTAAAGTTAGAATTGGAGAAAGGGCCGCATTGATTGTGGTCGCAAAAGATTTGCCATAGTAAATCTAAGTAGATAGAATATTTTCACACATACAACTTTTTCTAACAGGGACGTTATGAAAGATAATATTCAAGACATGGTCAAAGAAACAATTGAAGACACACCTCTTGGAGGAAAATCTCTTTCTTCAATTTTACAAAAGAATACACTCGACGCACCGGCAAAGGGACTCTCGAGCCTATTATCAAACGAAATTGGTAAACCTATAAGTCAGACGAAGACACAGTTCCAACAGATTACTACTGAATACTATCCTACAGATGCCTCAATTAATAATGAATTTCTAAGATTAGAGAGACAAAAGAATGAGAAACTTACTCAAACTTTAGAAACTCTCTCAGAGCTTCCTCAACAAATTGAAGGTCTTCAAAAGAAATTAGAAGATTTAACTCACTTTGAAGAAATGAACAAACTTGATCAGGATATTAATGTAGAAATTACGAAGACTCGTTTTGAACTCATTAAAGAAAAACGTAACTACCTATATGTAGTCATGGCCATTTGTCTTCTGTTTGGAATGGTTCTAGGCCCCTTATTATTTTCAGAACCTAAAACAGTAACTATTCAGGCACCAGCGAAAATTAACACAGAAATCAAAGCTATAAAGAAACTAGACCAGTACGTTACGACGAAGTTCGTAAATATTAGAGATTTAAACTCTCCAAAGTCTAAAGTACTAATGACAATTTCTCCTAATCAAGTTCTTACCAAGCTAGATCAGAAAAAAGGATGGATAAAGCTCGAATACACAGACCACTTGAAAGGCAGAAAGGTTCAAGGATGGGGATGGCACGAGAACCTAAAACTTCTAACTAGCCCTTAAAGATATTTAAAAGAGCTTGGCAGTACTCATTTACAAACTTCCCAGAGTATCTCTGGGAAATGGATTTCAAAATATTGCCTATATTAATTTTCCCACCTTTTGCGTGAATCATATCGATACAGAATTCCTCACTTACGATAAAGATATCTGACAACTTAGATATTCCTGAGAGGTTATAACTAAAGCCTACGCCACTACGCTCACCATGATGCTCTCTAACAATCTTACACGTCTGCTGCAATTGTGAAAGACTTGTCTTTTCTAAGAATTCAGCTGTTTTGCTAGCATGCTCGAGTATCTCTATATTCTTGGTCCCCTTTATATTTTTAATGGACTCAAGATTGCGATGAAAAACATCATCACCCTCTAGCTTAATATCATTAAAGAAAGCAGCATTAATAAGGGCGACTCTCATCTCCTTAGTACTCCAGCTAAACTGAGAAAGAAGATTTACACTAACTACCGCGGTCATATACGTTAACTGATAGGACTTACTTGTTGAATTAACATATAGGCTATTTAATAGCTTCTTAGTATCTTTACTAGAGCTAAGTCTATCGGTAATTCCCTCAATAGATTCTTGAGCTAAATTAAGAGCTGACTCAGATAGTCCTACACTTTGCATGAGCCCGTAGACTTCCTCCTGAACCTTAATAAAGTCGACTTCTTTCTTCTTGACAGAAGTGTCATGAAAGATTTTCTCAACACTCTTAAGCATCATTGGTACATCTTCATTATGAACGTAGAGATACTTAATTTTTCGAGCATGTACTTTTGAAAGTGCTTCTTGAAAATCACTATCTGATTTATTTATCACTTTGAGAAATTTCCTATTGTCTCCAATCATGAGATAGTAATCCACGGGAGCGCTCTTTAATATATTGAGATGACTGACAGGAAACTTACAAAAGTCACCCTCAGTAGACTGCTCAGTCTTTTCCTGCTCGGCAATGAAGTCAATTAGATCTTCATTTGTTTCCCATAAAGTACATTTTTCACCTGAGGGTTGCTCTCTAGGAACTATCAATTTAAAATCGAGAGATTCTGTCTTTTTTAGAAAGTACTCCATATCACTTGCTGAAACTGAGGCGAGTAAAAGAACTCCCTTAATATCAGGAAGAATTTCCAACATACCCCTTGCCTGCTCTAGAGTTGTATAAAGTATAATATCGATACTGAACTTAGTTTTTAACTGTAGTGAGATGGCCTTAGAATGGGATTCGTTCTTATTGACTAATATGTAACTCATAGTGATATTATATCATTAAATTAAAATAAAATGTTTCAACAAGTTGAATTTTACATTAAAATAAATCTAATGAAATTCATTACTCTGTTCTTTTTTCTTCTAATTTCCCTGGATAACTCCAGTGCTAAGTCTATACTCATTGACCCTGGTCATGGTGGAGAAGATTGTGGCGCAAAAGGAAAGTACTGGGTAAAGAAAACCCTAAAAATTGTGTGCGAAAAAGATATTGCTCTTTCCATTGCTAAAGAGGCCCACAAGCTTATCTCTAAAAATCACAATGCGTACCTAACAAGAAGTGTAGACAGAACACTTACCCTTGAACAAAGGGCAGCTCTAGCAGACAAAATAAAGGCAGATATCTTTATCTCAATTCATATCAATGGATCAACATCAAGATCATCAAGGGGATTTGAGACATTCTACTTAGATAATCATGATGATGCAGCTGTTAAGAAAGTCGAAGAAGTAGAAAATAAGAACTCACAAGGTGAGCAAGTTATTATAAATAAAATTCTTGCAGACTTAGTTATTGATCGAACAGCACCAAGCTCTCGAAAGCTATCAGGAAAAATTCATAACAGACTATCGAAAGTTCTACCTAAGAAGTATGGTATGATCGACAGGGGTGTTAAACCGGCCCTATTCTACGTCATGGCATTAAGTAAGAGACCGGCCATTTTACTAGAAGTTGGATTTATTTCTAATCAAAAAGAATTAAAAATAATGAGCACAAAGAAATTTCAAAAAGAATATGCTAAAGCAATCGCTCAAGGTGTTGAAGACTACTTCGGCAAAGTAAAGAAGAGACCACCCCTACTATAGAGAATCTACTTCCATATTGTTACAACCTGTATTATTTGCAGGAGGATCTTGCTTTCTGCACTTAGGCGCATCTTTAGGACATTCTAACCTAAGATGAAAGTGAGTCTTATGATACTTAGCAGGCCTTAATCTTCTTAGTGTTTCTTTAACTAAAGGATCCTGACTTGTTCCATGAATTTCGCAAAACTTAGTCTTCACACTCCAATCGACAAAAATACGCCCAACATTTCCCATAGATACGATATTAGTAAAGAGCTTCCAATTTCTCTGGACAGAAAAGTTCTTAGAAACTTTTTTACCATTCGTAAAGTCTTCCCCCCACTCGGGATTAGTTGTACTTTGAGGAGTTTTATTTACCCTTAAATAAACTATATCTATATCAAGTCCATTTTGATGAGAAGCATGGCGAGGAATATTGCCTCCATTAAGAGAAGAAATATCCCCAATCTGCAACTTTTCAACGTCAGAGAAGTTAGATTTAATATCTTCAGCTATAGTAACAACATCACTCAGAAGATACTCAGTAGCATAAAGGTTCGATCTACCTCTAAACAACTTTTCAAAGTGTCCGCTAAATTGGTCTATAGACTGAGAATTTTCAATTTTACCTTTTGAGTAATAGCCAATTGGAGTAGAAGCAAATACAGAGGTCATAAAGGATAAAGGGAGTATTATTTTAGTAAATATTTTCATAAGGAAATTCTAACAAGGATTTTCCTATAAAGACTACTAATAATTAATCTTCAATTTCAACGATGAGATCGACCCAATCTTCTTCAGCGACACGGGAGACAGGAACACAGTAATCCTTAATAGATCTGCCTATTTCATGAATTCTCTGAGCATCACCACAGACAAGATGGTGCCACTCGGGAAGATCCTTTCCTTCATGAATAAGTTTATAAGAGCAAGTACTAGGTAAGTAAGTTAGCTGAGCAATATTTTTAGGTGTAATTTGCAAGCATTCAGGTACTACAAGGCTTCTCGATGCATACTGCTTACATTGAATTTTATCGGTATCAAGCTGATCACAGCTACAGGCGGTATAAGCAATTTCCATAGTGTCAGGGTCTTCAAGCTTTAGTAAACAGCATTTGCCACAACCATCACAGAGAGATTCCCATTCATCATTAGTAAATTGATCTAATTTCTTATCTTTCCAAAACATACGGCCAGCCTACTCTTAAAGAGCTCAACTGGCCCTAGTATTGAAATTATTTCTCGATATTTGCACCAACAACAGCTGCCATTTGCATCATATTGATAGTTTCACCTTCTTTCATATTAGTAAGATCAGTTAACTTTCCAGACTTACTAGTTGATTTAGTGTTCTTGAAGATTGGTAGTAAAGTTGAATCAGCAACAATATACTTTCCTGCATTTTCAGCAGCACCATTTTCAGTTTTAGTTTGAAGCTTATTTGCTTTGATATAATCCCAAAGTCTTTTAGTGATCTCTGTTCTTGGTAATTCTGTTTCACCTAACATTGACGCTAGATCTGATTTTAATTTAACTGGTTTTTTTAAACCTTTTGCTTCTTCTGCCATTTTTTAATCCTTTAAAAATATTCAATTTGATAGATTATTTCATAACTAATTGAGATTAGCTATAAACTCACCCTAGTTTTAAGAAAAGATTTTAGCCACATAGCAGTATTTTTAGGGTTATAGCTATACGCGCGCAGCGATAACTTGAACATTTGTGCTTTTTTGAGCTTGGATTCTTCAAAGATGTTAAATTTATAAAATGAAAAAGCTTAACAAGATCAAGAATGGATTATTTAAAAGAAACGCTTCTATATTAAACTACGGTCTAAAAACAGGACTAAGTATTTTAAAAAATAAGAACGATCCTAAGAAGATCTTGGAATCAATTATTGGAGTTGATCCACAGAAATTTGTTGATGATCTATCCCATTACAAAGGTTCTATTACCAAGGCCGGACAGCTTATTTCTCAATACGGAGAATATTACTTTTCAGAAAGTGTTAATGAGAAACTTCGTCTACTGCAATCATCAACTCACTTTTTAGAGTTTGAAGTTATTAAGAAACAACTATCAGCTACAGCACACTCACACTTTGATATCTCTGAAACACCACTTGCTGCTGCAAGTATTGGTCAAGTACACTCAGCGGTTCATAAGGAAAACCAAAATGAAGTTATCTTTAAAATTCAATACCTAGGAATAGAAAAGGCCATTGGCGCCGATATGTATTTTATTAAAATTCTAGCTAAAATGCTAAATATCTTCCCAAGCTCAATTGATACGAGCGAAGTTTTTCTTGAAATTGAGGATGTGCTAAGAAAAGAGATGGATTACAAAAGAGAGATTAGTCTCATGAATAAGTATAAGTCTCTACTAGACGATTCTTTTTTTAAAATACCCCAAGTTCATGATCAGTATTCTAATAACACTTCAATTTGCATGGATAGAGTTTACGGTATTCATATAAACCAAGTTCCTATTTTAGAAGAAAACAAAGAGCAAAGAAATAAGCTAGGGATGAAGTTATTTGAACTCTTTCTAAAAGAAATTTTTGTCTACTCATTGGTTCAAACGGATTCTCATGGTGGAAACTACCTTGTGAGCGAAGACCTTGCTAGTACTTACCTCATAGATTTTGGGGCATGTCTTGAATTTGATAGTGAAGTACTAAACTTCTACAAAGGATTTTTAACTTCTAGCTATGAATTAGATCGCGAAAGTTTTTTCAAAATACAAGATGAGTTTTCAAAGTATGCTAAAGCAAATTTAGAAATAGATAAGGATCTATTGTGGGAGTATATTACTCTACTTTCATCTCCCTTAAGAAGTAATGACTACGACTGGGGAGAGACGGATCTTCCCGATCAACTAATCAAATATGGCGAAAAGTTACGTAAGACAATTAAGATCGATAAGATCCCATCGCAATTTATCTTTCTGGACCGAAAAATTTTAGGTGTTTTTACCATCATGAAAAACTTGAAATCTAGATTTGATGTCAAAAAGTGTTTTTTAGGGTACACGCCTCCTTTTCGCAATATCAACACCTTGTGATTCTAGCCTCAGATAAAATTCTTTTTTGAGAGTTGGAAAATGAATTCAGAAGCTCATACTGATAGTGATTTAGCAGAGCTTTATGGAGTTGAAACGAAGACACTTAAAAAGACAGTTAGACGTAATATTGGCCGTCGTTCATTCACGGGTTTGTTATAGTCTGTAAAAAATACGTTGGATCATTCTCAATTAATTGAAGCAACCTTCTAGTAGAACCATTTGGAGTATTTTCTCCTCTCTCCCACGATTTAACAGAACTAGGTGAACAAGCAAGAATTGTTGCAAAGACAGGCTGACTAACTTCTAATATTTGTTCTCTTATTTTTTTAATTCTAGTTTTTGAAAACTTCGGTGGCTCCTTTGGAAGTTCGAGAGCCTCTGATTTTAAAGTCACTTTCCCACGAGCGTGATCAAGTGCTTGATTCGCACTTGCAAGAAGTAAGTCTCCAAAGTTATCTTTTGTGATTTCAAGTTTTTTTCTTTTCGCACTCATTTTTTACTCCTTCAACAATCTTCCTTAAGGCCTTCTTTTGGTGTGAAGATATATTTTCAAGCTCATCTTTATTGTATAAAAATAGCAGATAGGTTATTTTACATTTTGGTAAATCAACGTATAGAATTCTAAATCCACCTCTTTTACCTTTTCTTCTACTTTTATCACTTACTCTAAATTTTCTGACCCCGCCAGTTCCAGCTATTACATCACCACGAGAAGGGTCTTCCAAAATATTATTCTTTATCGTAGCTTCAAGGCCCTTATCACCTTCTTGGTCTAGTAAAGCTTTAAAAATATCAGTTTCTACAAATGTTCTAATCATACTATCGGCACCCTAAGTATGACATTAAATATTATATACTATTTAATGTCATAAGCATAGGGTACACGCCTCCTTTTCGCAAAATCAACACCTTGTGATGTTAGCCTCAGATAAAATTCTTTTTTCAAGAGTTGAAATCTTTTGATGTGGTTGGAAAAAAGATTTCTTTAATCCACATCTCATTATTGAATCAAAATCTTGACTATATCTCTTCTCTAGCCAGTTTTTTCCAATTGCCCATTCGATGTGTGGAAGAAAGTTGAATTTCTTACGTTCATGTGATGAAAAATAAATTGAGCTATAGGGATAATCCTCAATTCTTTTTACTATTTTTGCTCGTACTGGATTCTGATAAATGTATCTATAGACATTCAACAAATAGCTTTGCTTATCAATTATTGACCAGCTATAACGATTGCTAAATTTATGATTTATTATATTTACATTCTTCTTAATCAGTCTCCCTATGTGCTGGTTAAAGTACATCATAAATCGATCTATATTTTTATTAGGAGTAGATATTAATAAGTGATAGTGATTATTCATTAGAACAAATGAATGGATAATTACTTCTTCTTTTTCCAAAGAATAAACAAGAGCTTGTTTGCAGATATCCCAAACTTCACAAAGGGGAATTTTAAACCATTCTTTATTATTTGTTCTCGTAGTGACATGGTATGGATAAATATTTTGTCGAATTAGTTTTCTTCTTGGCATCGAAGTCAAATATCATCACACATTAGACATCTTCAAGAAAACCGTTATTTTGATCGTGAGATATTCAGTTTAGAAACGAACAAAGTTAAAGTCTTGATTTCGCGAAAAGGAGGCGTGTACTTTCCGTACTTTCCGAAGCTAAATCACCAACAAGAATCAGGATCAACTCCACTTGAAGCCAATTTCTCAAAAAGCAGTTTCTCAATCTCGGTAGTATAAGATGACATATAATCATCACAAGTAACTGCTACTTTATAATCTAAAAGAAGACGAACTATATGATAACTAGTCTGGGTAGATAAAAGTGTAGTCGAAATTCCATATTGAGTATTTACTTTAACATAGTGAGGGTTCGCCCCGTTTTCCAATAATAGTTTAACTCTTTCAAAGTTACGAACTATAAATAGGGGTGTATCTCCATCCACATTGGCACTACTAAGGTCTGTGCGAGGATTAAGAATAAGACTGTTAGCCAATTTCTTATAGTTTCGATTCAAGTTGCTATCTCCATTTTCGCTATAAAGTGCTGTATGAAGCAGGGGAATATTATGAAACACAGAAATATTAGGATTCATCCCCTTAGAAAGCAGTGAGAGAACAAAGTCAGACTCGCCCCTGCGTAACTCAGAAATAATATTCTTCATTTCTGAGTCGCTAGGCTCAAAGGCAAATGAGTTAAAAACCGTCAGTATAGAAAATAAAACAACTGCAAATTTAAACATAAAATTCATCTCCATAAAGAACAGGTATATTTTAAATATAAGCCCTCAATAAAAAATATCCAGAGTTAACTCCGATAATGTAAAAATTACAAGGAGTGGAATCCTTACTAAACTGATGCATTGTCAGCAAGATTTTCATCCCTCCAAGTATCCAAACTAAAATCTAAACACCCATTAATCTTGTCTTACCGTTATTGAGATTGTGAGAAATTCACTTTAGAAACGAACAAAGTTATGATCTTGATTTCGCGAAAAGGAGGCGTGTACCTAAAAGCCCCAATCATCATCTGCATCGCAAAAATCAACTTTATTCTTCCCAAAATGAAGTAAGAAGAACCTGTCGTAAAGCTCTCGGTTTTCGCGTTTCTCACGAGAACCGCCTCTGTACCAACGAACATTAGCCTCCCTGCAAGTAGGAACAACTCCATAATTAAAAGAAACCTCCAAAACTCTAGGGTTTCTTATATAGCGCTCTGGCCCCTCAATTACTCCAAACCTAGTATTATGATAGATTCTAGTAAAATCAGCCCCAAACTCATCTAAGATACTAGCTACCTCAATTTCTTCCGCAAAATACAACGGAAAACCACCGCTATCACTTGTCGCCTCCACACTCGCCCCAGCTTCAAGAAACTGACGCAAGAGTTTTAAGTCGGACTCAAAAAAATCACTATCTCTTCTTTGTGCAGACAGTGTGGCTACATATGTGTGGTTCTTTGTAGGAAAATCATAATTAGAATCGTTAGGATCGTACCCATCCTTAAGTTTCTCGGCAAGATAAGGGTAGTCTCGACTCTGAAAAGCTTCATAAAATTCTTTTCGCTGATCCTCAGTAGGTGTGTAACCTTGTGCTGAAAAAGTCGCAAATGCTAATAATAAGATTAGATACTTCATAAGAATACTCCTTAACCATAAAGCCTAAGTATAGTAACTATCAAAATAATCACAATAAAATAAGTCTATTTAAGTAAAGATTACAAATGTTAGATTTGGATAAATTACGAATAGTTAACAGTAACAAACTGCCTGTTTGTTAATTTTCCTAACGAATTCGTCTTCTTTTTATAAAGCTCAATTCATTCATTGCTGACATTTCAAATTCTTCTTTTATTTATGGTATCTTCAAGCTTTGTAAGGCACGCCAAATAGCGAACAATCTAAATTAAAAACTCTAGTTATTCTCACTTCTAAAAAAAGTATTTTACTCAACTTTACAACACCTAGTAATTCAGTCTTTCTTTAGCAAAAATTTATGTTTTCTTTACTAAAGTCGATAAGTTGGCATGAACTACTTAAACAAGTTATTAATTTTCCATGCCATTTTCTTATTATTGAGTTCTTGTGGCAAAACACCAGAGGCATCTGCTCCACTTAGTACAGCTCCGGCAGCATCTACTCAGTGGCTTCTTGATCAAAGCTCTGGAAAAGTAAAACTTGTTTCACCCGCAGATGATCGCTCTTCATTCTTTGGTCAGTCTATTGCCGTTGGAGATTTTAACAATGACGGAAAGAATGATCTTGCAGTAGGTGCTCCAAATGGAGACTACAGTGTTTTAGGCTCCGTTGGTCAAACAGATACTGGTGGTGTTTTTATCTATAACTCAATTCAAGATGGAACAGATTTCTCTGTCGCAGACAAAATGATTTCTGCCAACACAAATACTAACAACTTATTTGGAAATGCTCTATTTGCTTTTGACATTAATAGAGATGGTTACAGCGACTTACTCGTAGGAGCTCCTACTGAGGATAGAGTTGGTGCTAATACTGGATCAATTTATATTTATTACGGTAGCGCCAATGGTTTAAACTCCTCCCCATCTCAAATTCTTGATCACCCCACCAATACAGTAAACGAAGGTTTTGGTACAACTATACGAGTAGCAGACCTTGATAAAGACGGATATTACGAAATCATTGCTTCTGCAAAATACGCAGATACACCGAGTACCAATGCTGGTGGCTTTTGGATTATCCCAGGAACTAGTAATATTCTTTATAGTACAGCATCAGCACTTAGAGTTGATATGCCAGCGGCCTTAGTAAGCGCCAGCGATGAATGTGGACATGGCCTTGAAACCGGAGACTACAATGGTGACGGTCTTCTAGATATTTACCTAGGCTGTCCTTACGAAGATACTGGTGGCTCAAATGCAGGAGCTGTATTTGTATATTATGGAAATGGAGTTAATGGAACGTGGGTTGTTAGTAATACTACACCTAGTGCAAATATTTATAATCCAGTCCCAACTGCCAATGATAACTTTGGAGAATCAATTCTTTCGGCCGACTATAATGCAGACTCTAAAATAGATTTAATTATTGGTGCCGTAAGGGCAGATGATAGCTTTGCTGACTCCGGCGCCCTTTACCTTTATAGTGATATACAAACTAATGCCACCGTAGACTCTGTTGTAGGGCCTCCCTACACAAGTGTATCTGCTGAGTACTTCGGATCAAGTCTTACTCTTGCCGATGTTACAGGAGACTCTTATCCAGACTTACTTGTTGGCGCCATTCTAAGCAGAACTGAGGGCTACTCAGGAGGAAGTGTATCAGTACTAGCGAGAACTTACTGGGGAGGAATTGACTTCACAGCGAGATCAAAGAAGATTACTTATGATTATCATACCTCTCCTACATTAAAGAAATTGAATGCCAATGGATCCTTTGGTTCTTCAGTTTGTCATGGTGACATGAATAATGATGGTATGGATGATCTTATTGTCGGTGCTTATCTCGATGATAGTAACTTTACTGACAACGGATCAATTTATATTTACTACAAGCGTACCGGTGGAGAAATATACCAGAGACCTGATGTTAAAATTAGAGCTGATTCTGCAACCGTTTCAACCACAGGCCTTGGACATTCATGTATCGTCTATGATTACAACAGAGATGGATATAAAGACCTTCTTGTTGGCGCAATTAATGATGATACAAGTGGGGCAAATGCAGGTAGAGTAAATATTTACCTAGGAAGTTCAAGTGGTGTTTCACACTCTCCAAACCTAACAGTCCTCGGTCCTGCGACAACGAACTATGGCTTTGGCTCTTCCTTGAGCGTAGGAGATATAGACAATGATGGTTTTGATGATCTGATTGTTGGAGCACATCTCGATGACTCCACTGCCGTAAATCAAGGGGCCATATATATCTTTAGATCAAACTCTACTACTGGAATTGTAGACTTAAATAGCTACACCCGATTCCATAATCCAGCAGGAGCAACTCTCGACTATTATGGTTTTTCAGTTCTAGCATTTGATTATGATAGAGATGGAGATAAAGATCTCTTAATAGGTTCTCCAGGTAATGACACTACAGCTGCTGGAACAGGCATAGTCCATGTAATGCTTAATGGGACAAATGGAGCTAACGCTGGAGTGAATACACTTCTTGACACTACGATAGACTCTAATATTACAGCTCCTACGGCACTAGCAAATGTAGGCTTCGGCTCTGCTCTACATGGAGGTCTATATTATAGCTCAAGTTACCCAGATCTCTTTGTTGGCTCGTACCTAGATGATATTGGAGGAACAGATGCCGGAAATATTTGGATCTATAAAGGAAAATCAACAGGTGTTGAAGTATCACCATACTCAACAGGAACATTCGACGCCCCTTCTTACGATCATGGAGAATGGCTAGGATATTCTATAACAACTTTTGACTTCAATAACGATGGTTCTCAAGATTTAATCATGGGTGCAGCTGCAGATGATGATATTGGTTATAATTCAGGGTCAGTTTATATTCAAATTGAAAAACTACCTTAAAGAATTAAAAAGTAATACCAGAACTTAATGTATGAATAATTGGAGTTTTAAATCCATCTCTCTTTCCTAAGTAACTTAGCTTAAATTTATAATTAATAAAAAATCTATCTCCTTTATATTCAGGTACAACAGATAAGAAACTCTTACTAACGCTAATTGATGTTCTAAAAGAAGAGCGTTGAGAATAGAACCATGAACCAATATAGAGTCCGTCTAGAAGAGGGACTTCGTCTCGGTAATGTAAACCACCAAAGAATTCGAATCTATAATCTTTTAAACTCTTAGTGTGACGCTGATAAAACAGATGAAGAAGTGGCGTGCTAGAAAAAGTTAACGCCTTTTGTGAACTTAGATCAATTAAATCTAAATCATAAACCTCAAGCTTGATTGTTCTATGAATATTTTTAGTATTCCATAACAAATCAGCACTAAGGTTCGACTCCCCTTTATTAAGTGTTCCAAAGTCATAGATCTTAGTATTTCGAAGAAGATCATTAACACTTTGATTAATTAACGTATCATCCTTTCTTGAATAAAATAGATTAAGCTTCCAGAATGATTCACGCTTATCTTGGTGAGTAATGATAGTACTGACTCCTGCCCTAGTCTCCTTATTCATATATACCTTTGTACTAGGAGAAGTAGCTGAGTCAAAAGTCGAAATCGCAAATAAAGATGAAAGATTCAAACTATAGAAAAGAGAAGAAGTTAGGCGATACTTTTTTATATTGATAGATGGAAGAGGAATCGCAAACGCAGAGTTTAGTTCAACAAAATTTTGAGTCGACTGATTTTCATTTAACAGCGCTAAAACAGCTGCTTCTTTTTCAGTACTTGTTTTTGAACTCGAGCTGATTTCATTAATATCTTGTGAAAGTGTATATCCATCTATTGTCGCTGTAATATCTAAATCTAGATAAGACTCATAGAGCGAATTATGAAGGCTTCTCTCGAAAAAAGACTTATCTTTAATGAGTCTATAATTTTCTTCTAAAGAATAATCTGCACTTATACTAAGCGAGTAGAATAAGAAAATTATTTGAGTAAAGTATTTCATTAAATAAATACTAAACTTAGTCTAAAAAGAAAAATAGTCGGCAATTTATACTTTAGAACTCGTTACTTGTGACACTCTAAAATCAAAGTCAATGCAGCGGAGACATATGATAGTTTTAACTGCCCGGAGCTATTAAAACTAGATCTCGAAAGATTACCGTCTGTGTAATTTGGACCAATCGAAATAATCGCCAACACATCATCTCCATCTATTTGAGCTGAGAAATATGACTCTTCTATATCAAGTTCTAGTTTTAGAACTGTCGAATAATTTTGATCAATGAGTTTTGCTTTTGTGACATAGACTTCGCTACCAATCGTCTCCCTTCTTTCTCCAGTACATTCTATGGCCATAGACAAGTTTGTTAGTAAGAGTAAAGAGATGATTTGCATGATTTTTTTCACAGAATTTCCTATTAGTTTTTTCTAATAAGGTATCAAGCGAGAAAGAAAAATGTAAATGAGAAAAAAGAAATTAATGGAGGTCAGGGCCGGATTCGAACCGGCGCGTGGGATATCGGTTTTGCAAACCGACGCATTCGACCGCTCTGCCACCTGACCTCATTAATGAATGTATAATGATTGATTGAAGTAAATATGTCAACCTAGAACTGACTGATTTTTCAGTAGTTCTAGGTTGTTATATAGATATTCTTTATGCTTCGCGAATGACGTACTTATCTTTACCTTGGTCTACCATTTCTCTAAGTTCTTTACCTACTTTGAAAAATGGAACTTTCTTAGGTGGTACTTTTACTACTTTACCAGTCTTAGGGTTACGTCCTTCATAAGCTTTATAATTTCTATTAGCAAATGAGCCAAATCCTCTGATTTCAATTCTCTCATCGTTATAGAGGGATTTGATCATTGAATCAAAACAAATGTTTACGATTGATTCCGCTTGTTTGTGTGTTAAGTTTGCCTGCTTTTCGATAGCAGCTACAAGATCCGCTTTAGTCATACGTCTCTCCTTGTGAAGCATTTATATAAGTTTTGTATGATTAATAAACTTCTCGGCAGTTACGAGTATTTTCTAAACAGTCTAACTCACTTTTTTTAAATAATTCTAATCTATTGAAAATTCAAAGACTAAATAAGCTAAGCTGCCAACTTTTCGTGCCGACTATAGCTTTATTATATTGCAAAAAACTCACATAAAGTACTGAAATCTCGAATAAAGTGAAAAGTCTCAAAGTTTGAGCAGTAATTCAGCTAAAATTAAAGAAACAAATTCAAGTATAAGGATATTTTGACGAAGAGTATTATGAATTATTAAGGATGAATAGACGGATGAAAACACTCAAGTTTATATTAATGGCCCTACTCACTCTCAACTTGGCAAGTTGTGTTACAGGTGATGGTCGTGAAGGTAAACCAGTTATTAAAAGTAGTGCTCAAGGTGCCACAAGTGCTGGCTGCGGTGAAGATCTCTTCCTACTAGATACAGGAGATTCCTGTGTCAATATTTGTCCAGAAGGATACTACCAGCCAACAGGTGACGAACTGGCCACTATTACAGCTGAGCAAAGTGCAGACATTCAAGATATTATTGCTGCTTCTGCAGGTATCTGTTTAGATGAGTCCACTAAAATTGTTAGACCAACTAATGAAGTTTATATCAAAAGAGACTTCTGTGCTTGTAAGGGTAATGTTCCTGATATCATAAATAATTGTGCAAGCTTTTGCTCAACTCAAAACACTGAAGCTGCAACCCTATTTGTATCAACAACTTTAGGCCCTACAATTTCATTAAATGAGAACCTAGGAAACCTATATAATTGGTGTACTAATGAAATTGGTGATGGACTAACTGGACCAGGATGCTTTCTTGAAGTATATGATGGCAGTGGAACTGAAGATCTCTCTATAGAGATAAGTCCTAATTCAAATAGCTTTAAAGTTAATATCTCTTCATTGGCAATGGACAAGACATATGTTGCGACTCTAAAAGAAAAAGGTTCAGGATCAAATGCACAAAGCCAGTCTTTCCAAATAAGAAGAACAGAATATTCATCTACGACAGATCCGGATGAAACTCCTCTAAAGATCATGCCAATATCTCAATACACTTGCTTAACTAGAGCGGGAACACAGGTAGACGCAGGGAATTTATACGACAACGCTGCAAGGTTACACTTCTACTTTGCAAGCAATAATAATCCAACTTCACTACCTCCAGGAAACCCATTCTTATTCTGTCATGATGTAGCAAAGTATGGGGATAACGACTCTCCTCTGTATGATAGACTAGAATTAATTCCGCAACACTTTGCCCTATGGGATCAATCTGATGTTAGATTTGCAGATCAAAATGCTAATTCTAGACCTGATATAAATGAGCAACTACAAGAAAGACTTTTAAATGAACACGGTATTAGTAAAACAATTAATATCTTTGGACTACTTACATGGCCAAATGTTCCTGATTCTAACGGGTCCGCACCAAATCTAGGTTTCTATCTACTTCCTTGGATAGATCAAGTAACTGGTCGCGCTTACTGTCCAGGACAAGCAGAGTACAACGGAACAGATAAGCTATTTAATATAATGAAAGAAGTTATAGGTGTGAGTACAGAAGGTATCTACATGTCTATTAAAGAGCCTGAGTTATTAACAAATAATGATAATACTCCTGTTCTTGCTCCTCAGGATATTCTTATCATAAGAGAGAATCTCTTAAAGAAAATCTGGTTCTACTATGAAAATGGTCAGCACTATGTTCCTGATGAAATAACAGCTTCTCAAAAAACTATTCACTTCTACTGGCCAGCAGATCCAGTGAATCCGTATATCAAAAAGTCTTCTCAAAAGATTTACACTGTAAGAAGGCCAACAGAGTTAAATGTAGATGCTAGTCAAACTGGTCTAACTACAACGGTTACGCCGCCAGATAAGAGATTTGGCTGCGCTCCAGCACTAGATTAGAAAAATGTATTTGAAAAGATTACCCAAGTAGGACCTACTTCATTTGAGAAGAAGTACATGAGAATTCCCACTCTAAGGGAATAAATAATCCCTTTTTTCATAAACCATTTAGTAACTCTTTCAAAGAAAGAAGCTTCTTTTGATTTTTTTAAAATAAAGAACCCAAGAATAAATGTAACAAGGTTTGCTATGAAGAATTGAGTCAGCTTTGCTTTATCTTTAAACATACCTAATAGCGAAATCAAAGCCGTATCACTTCTAAGAAGGTCTGTTATAAAGTCTACTCCCTTAGGAATGAACTTAAAGATTGCCTTAGCTGGAGTCTGGTCAATATTTTCTTGAATCTTGGCACGAGCAGCTGGTCTACTCATACGTGAA
The DNA here is from genome assembly GCF_004006665.1 of Halobacteriovorax sp. HLS. Lineage (NCBI taxonomy): Bacteria > Pseudomonadati > Bdellovibrionota > Bacteriovoracia > Bacteriovoracales > Halobacteriovoraceae > Halobacteriovorax > Halobacteriovorax sp. HLS. The sequence goes on along the minus strand of NZ_QOCL01000003.1, from coordinate 316,530 downwards.
AACTGGCCGGTTAACTGCTTGATCATAGCAGGCATTTTCTTTAGCATTTCGGCCCGATCCATTTTTTGCCCAGGCTTCATATTTCCCGCATACATTTGAGCGAGCTTCATTTTTTCTTCTTCTGAGATCTTTCCATCTTTATTCATCTCTTGAAGCATATTTACCATTTCACTATTTTCTTTACGATAGTTTTCGATAACGTTCTCTAACTCTTCACTATCATGATCTTCATTTTCAACATATTCCACATCAGAATTTTGACTATAAGAAAAAGTAGGTAAAAAAGAAAATCCTAGAAGTACAACTCCTAGGATTAGAATATTTTTTTGAAAAGTTTTTTTAATCAAGAGACTATGCCTTAGCAGCTGAGCCCTGCTCCTTACCTTTCATCCTATCAAAGAATAAAGTCACAGGAGCGGCCACGAAGATTGATGAATAAGTACCAATCACAACACCAAGAGTAATTGCTAAGAAGAAATCTCTAATCGCAAGTCCACCAAAAACATACATAACACCAGAAACAAATAAAGTTGTAAGTGAAGTCATAATTGTTCTTGAAAGTGTTTCATTAACAGCATTATTAATATGAGTTCCAAGAGCTAGGGCAGGATTTCTATCTTCATGCTCTCTTACTCTATCATAAACAATAACCGTATCATTCACTGAGTAACCAATAACAGCAAGAAGGGCCGCAACAGTCTGTAGAGTAAATTCAACATGAAAGAATGCAAATACACCAAGAATTATTGTTACATCATGAAAGAGTGCAACGATAGCTCCTGGAGAATACTTAAAATCAAATCTTAATCCAATGTAGATCATGATAGCAATTAAGGCCCAAAGCATTGCTTGAAAACCTGAAATTCTCAACTGGGCCCCAGCTTTTGGTCCAACGATATCTACCTTTCTAACTTCTACTCCAGCTGAAGCGTAAGTATTAGATAGAGCACTTGAAACCTGATCTGTAATTTGGTTTAAATTTGACTCATCACCTTGCACTTTAACAAGGTATTCATTATCTACTGGCTCACCAATACTTTGAGCAGCGATTCCTTTGAATCCGGCGTCAGTTAGAGTCTTTCTAATTCCATCAAGCGCAACTGCATCTCTAAACTTTAGTTGTATTTCTGCTCCACCTCTAAAGTCTACCCCGTAATCCATTTTGGTAACAATTCCAAAAATCGAAACAGCGACAAGAATAAGAGACAATGTTGCAGTTATAGAAAACTTAGATACAAAATTAATTTTTGTGTCACTTTTAATTATTTCAAACACGATAATTCCCCTCGACCTTAGATACTAAGGTCTTCTCCTCTAGTTTTATCCATATAGAACTCAAATAATAACTTCCCAACAAAGTAAGAAGTGTAAACAGTAGCAAAGATACCAATGATAAGAGTTACAGCGAACCCTCTAATTGGACCAGTACCAAAGTTGAGCAGACAGAAACCAGCTAGAGCTGTCGTAATGTTAGCATCAATGATTGTCCAGAAAGCTGAATCAAATCCACTTTCAACGGCCTTGTAGTAACCAACACCTTTACGAATTTCTTCTCGTATTCTTTCATAGATAATAATATTTGCATCGACGGCCATACCAATCGTAAGCGCGATACCTGCAATACCTGGAAGAGTAAGTGTTGCTTCAAGCCCAACTAGACATGCTAGAACAACAAGAACGTTTAAACCAAGAGTTACAATAGCGATTCCACCACTTACTCTATAATAGATAAGGATAAATCCAAATACGACTAAACAAGCAATCATAGAAGCAAAGCGAGCCTTATCAATCGAATCATGACCAAGAGAAGGACCAACTGTTCTTTGCTCTAGAAAGTCTAGTTGCACAGGAAGTGCACCAGCTCTTAGAACAAGGGCCAAGTCTCTTGCATCTTTCATAACAGAATTGAAACCACCAGAACCAAGAGTAATTTGTGCTCTACCACCACCAATTCTTGAATTGATACTTGGTGCACTGTAAACGTTACCATCTAGGATAATCGCTAATTGTCTACCAATACTATTTCCAGTGATCTCTTCAAAGAGCTTTGCTCCACTTGATTTGAACTCTAAAGAAACGTAAGGCTCATTCTTTTGTTGATCAATTTGTACTCTAGCATCTTGAAGAGCTTCACCTGTTAGAGCAGTATTCTCTTCTACTAGGTAAGGTATTTTAGATTCAAGCTCATTAGTTACTTTACTAACTTTCTTTTCAAAAGCTAAAACCCAACCAGCAGGTAGAAGCTTCTCACCTTTTAAGTAATCATTCAGACCATTTAAATAAGTCGAAAAACGATCACCTTTTTTGAAAGTTATACCAGTTGCTTCGGCCTTAGTTATCCATTCCTGAATAGTTACTGGGCTTACTTCATTATTAACAAGATTAAATGTTAACTTAGCTGTTTTACCGATGAGGTCTTTCGCTCTATCGATATCTTTAACACCAGGAAGCTGAACGATAATTCTATCATTACCTTGAGAAATAATTTCAGGCTCAGTTACACCAAACTCATCAATACGGTTACGGATAACTTCAATAGACTTTGATACCGACTGTTCTTCAATTTGTGTTTTTAAAACTTTCGTTAAAGCGATCTGTAGGTTTGTACCAGTATCAGCAGTGATTCTAATATAACCTTGATAGAATTCGTGAATCTTATCTTTTACTTTTGACATATCAGATGCATTCGCTAGAACAAGAGAGATCTTAGGATCAAGCTCATCAGCAACATCTAACTCACCATTTGTTGCTAGGATTCCTTCATCTTTTAAAAGATTAGAAATCTTTCTAGCATAACCTTCTACTTCTTCTTTGTAGACTTTCTTAAAGTCGATACCAAGAATCATGTAGAGACCACCTTGTAGGTCGAGCCCTAGGTTAATCTTAGACTTAACAGGGTAATTAGATTCTTCATGGAAGTCCATTGTCGTAGGTAAGATCATCACTACCGACGTTACAGCAACTAACAATAGGAAAATAAAGCGATACCACCAGCTTCTTTTCATTCAATACTCCTTCATTGGACAAGTCACATCAATACGACTTAACTCCGAACGGTGTCTTATATATAGATACCTAAATTTAAACTGTTAAAAGTATAGTGGAAAACTCAACGAAAATGCAACGAAAGATAAGGCAAACTACCAAAATAATTAGTAGAGTGCCTATGCGTCAGTTTTAGTCTTTTCTTTTTGGTCTTGAATAATGGCAGTGACTTCCTGCACAGTTTGTTCATCAACAGAAATTGCTGACTCTTTTGAAACAGTTATTTCATCAACAGTTTCATCTTTTGGCGCAGGTTTATTCACCTCATCAAAGAGGTCATCTTTAGCTTTTTGAAACTCTCTTAACCCTTTACCTAATCCCTTTGCTAGCTCTGGAAGCTTTTTAGGTCCAATAAAGAGTAAGGCAAAAAGAAAGATTACTAAAAGTTCACTTGCGCCAATTCCAAACATATTATTCTCGATTATTTTTCAGTTTTCTTTTCAAAGATTGTACTGGCCTTTCCACCAATTTGGCTTCTTAGAACTTTAATTTTTGTTCCTTCCGCAACATCAAGAGTTACAACTTTATCTGTAAGACCTGTAATTGTTCCAATGATACCAGACTTAGTGAAGATCTCTTCACCTTTACCAAGTGTTGCAAGAAGTGCTTGCTCTTCTTTAAGTTTCTTAGACTGTGGTCTAATCATTAAAAAGTAAAAGATTGCAAAGATGATGATCATTGGAGCGAAAGACGCTAAACCACCCGGAGCTGCTGCAGCTGTTGCTTCTTGTGCCTGTACTGAAGTAAAAAGTAATTCTAACATGATATATCCTTATTTTATTTAGTTATTTCCATTTCTCAGAAGTGTATTTGTTATAAAAGTTCTTATAATATTCGTCAAATGTTCCTGCGATAATATGCGCTCTTGCGTCCTTCGTCATCTTAATAAAGAAGTGTAAGTTATGATAACTTATAAGTTGTCCGGCCAGGTATTCACCCGTGTTATAAAGATGTCTAATATAAGATCTAGAATAGGTCTTACAAACCTTACACTCACAATCTGGATCTGGTTGAGCTTTATCTTCCTTAAATCGTTCTTTTTTAATATTTAGTGGCCCATCGTGGGTTAAAAACTGCCCATTACGGGCGTTCCTAGTTGGAAGCACACAGTCAAACATATCTAGGCCATTTTTAATCCCTGTAAGTATATCTAGTGGCTTTCCAACTCCCATAAGGTAGCGCGGCTTATCCTTAGGCATTGTGTGGACAAAGTCTGAGCAAAACTCAACCATTTCTTCATTTTTTTCGCCAACACTTAATCCGCCAAGTGCGTAACCTTCAAAATTCATCTCAACTAAACGTTCCATGCACTCACTTCTTAGGTCAAAGTGAAGTCCGCCTTGAATGATTCCAAAGAGATTTTGATGTTCTTTAAGTTCATAGTTTCTACAGCGCTGTGCCCATCTTAGAGTAAGTTCCATACTTTCTCTAAGTCTCTCTTTTGTAGCTGGAAGTGCAGGACACTCATCAAAGTTCATTACAATATCACTGCCTAGGGCCTTCTGGATTTCCATAGACTTCTCAGGTGAGATCATATGATATGAGCCATCAATATGAGATTGAAACCTAACCCCTTCTTCAGTTAGCTTATTTATATCTGACAAAGAAAATACTTGAAAGCCACCACTATCAGTAAGAATAGGCTTATTCCAATTCATAAATCCATGAAGCCCACCACCAACTCTTTCGATGAGCTCGTGACCTGGCCTTAGATATAAGTGATAAGTATTACCCAAAATAATTTGAGAGCCGATCTCTTCTAACTGATCTTGCCACATACACTTTACTGTAGCTCGTGTACCTACAGGCATGAAGATAGGTGTTTCGATATCACCGTGGGCAGTTTTTACAACTCCGGCCCTGGCCTTACCGTCATAGGCAATATTTGTATACATAGTCGTCATTGGTCCCTCAAAATTAACATGGAATCACCATAAGAGAAGAATCTATACTCTCTTGCAATGGCCTCTTTATATAGCTCAAGAGTTTTCTCTCTTCCAATAAGAGAGCTCACCAGCATGAGCAGAGTTGATTTGGGTAAGTGAAAATTAGTCACTAATCCTTTTATGGAATTCACCTCAACACCTGGGTGTAAGAAGATATCTGTCTCGTAATATTTATCTGCCTCTAAATTAAAATCACTTCCATCATGACAACTCTCAAGAACTCTTAGAGAAGTTGTACCAACGGCATAGATCTCACGATTGCCTTTAATTTTATCTAAGTTCTTAGAGTCTATAAAATACTTCTCAGTATGCATTTTATGCTCTTGTAAATTATCGACCTTTACTGGCAAGAACGTTCCAAGACCTACGTGAAGAGTGACTTGTGCTCTAGAGATTGACTTATCTTCTAAAGACTTAAAAACTTCCTCAGTAAAGTGCAGTCCAGCAGTAGGAGCAGCAACACTCCCTACTTCCTTTGCATAAACAGTCTGATAATCTTCGACATCTTTTGCATCACTTTCGCCATTTCTAATATAAGGAGGGATAGGAATTTTTCCATGCTCCTCTAAATAGCTCGCAAGGTTTTCATTATTAAATTCAACAAAGAAGCGGCCATCGCGTATTTCTTTTAATGTGGCCACAAGACCATTTTCAAAGTGAAAAGTTTGCTCAAGCCTTTTTTTAGAAGTTGTTTTAATTAGTACTTCACGTAGCCCTTGCTCATTTGCTTCAATGTCTAGAATGAAGACTTCACATTTGCCACCTGTAGACTTTGATCCAATTAATCGACAAGGAAATACTTTTGACTGATTTACAACTAGTAAGGAGGACTCTGGTAGATAATTTGATAGATTGATAAATTCATCATGAATGATTTCATCAGATTTCACTTTATAGACCAGCATTTTCGAGTGATGACGTCCCGCAACAGGGCGATCAGCAATAAGACTTGCTGGCAAATCAAAATCATAGTTACTAAGTCTCAAATCAACATCATTCATAGTTGCAGCTATTCCAAACATTAGGCATAATAAATATATGTATTTATAAGAATATGATTTGTATATGAGGAATCAATGCTAGTAAAGGCGTCCATACTATTTTTCTTACTTCAAGCTAGCTCTTTTGCGCAAAATTCGTTCCAAAGCGAACTTGAAATGCTGGAGAAGTCATCAAAAGATATTGATATCTCGAATTGGGACATCGCACAACAGGGAGATAATTCCTCCCAAGATAGTATCTCCTTATCCTCAAGCGCTCTACAAAAAGAAGAGCTGCCACCAACTCAAAACAAAGTTCTAAAAGAGCAAACCAAACAAAGTGAAATCAAAAGGATTCGCAAAAGGTCTAGATAATTGATTCAACTTGCAAAAAGTATCATCATTTTCTCAATCACAATTTTTTGCGCTAACGCAATTGATCTTACAGAACAAGCTAGAAAATATATAAAGTGCCATTCTCAATTTTTAAACAAGCGTGTTGATCTCAATGACCCAATCTTAATAGATCTTAACTCAGGCAAGACTGATGCTAAAAAGGCCTGCCTACAAATTATTTCTCATGCAAAATTTAGTAAAAGTGGGCAACTAGAAAATCTTGACTCAAAGTCATTTACAGTTCTTAATACTTTTCAAAATCTCCATTCCTCTTGGTTTAAGCTTTATAACTTTAACTCAGATACACAAGATCACTCTAATACAAATGTATTTGACTCAAATCAGGCCGCTTATCATTTTACGCTCTCACTCTTTGGCCAGTCATATCCACTAAATAATATCTTTCTCTCTTCAAAAACACTTAAGGCAAAGAGAGTTGGAAATGATGAAAATATTTTTCAAAATGATAGAGATATAAGTGCGATAAGGTCTCACTTAGATGGTATGCATAAGAGAAAATGGTCAGTTGGAGGCGTACAAGATAATCCAACCGATTTTGGCGAAACTTACCTATGGAAACCAGAACTTATTGAATTTGGGCAACTATATGCTATCACCGAGCTCGACAGTAGTACTCAATATTTCACAAGGTTAAAGGAGTCCAAAAGAATTGAGGGAATAAACTTAAAAAAATCACGATTCCCCGGAGCTTTTGGTAGTATTTCCTATTTAATGCTAAATGCAGGTCACAATAATCGTACAACGGATGGAGCTGAAAAACTTCATCGCCGTTGGGCCCAAAATCTCTTTTCAGATTTTCTTTGTAGAGACTTGCCCTTAATAAAAACAGAAGACGCTACTTATTCGAAGAATTCAAAAATATCATTTAGGAAAAAAAGCTCCTGTATGCACTGTCATTTAAGTATCGACCCACTCGCTAGCACAATTAGAAATCTCGAAATCTTTAACGCAGGCGAAGTATTCACTGGCTCTTTTACATTTAGGGCCATTCAGGAACATCCCGCCATTCATGATTTTTCAGATAATCTTGATAAAAGAGATAAGTATTTTTTTCAAAGACCACCAACTGGAAAGTTAATATTTAGAGATATCTATGGAAAGCTTATTTCAAAGAAACTAAGCTCTCCTGCCCAAATTGGAAAAGAACTAGCAAAGCTCGATGATCCATATATTTGTACAGCTTCTAGATACTTTGAATTTCTAACTGGCGAAAAAAATCTCATAACGGAGAACTCTTTTTCTATAGAAAACTTAACACAGAAAAAAGAATTCATTCTCGAACTTGCAAAAGAATTGAAAGAAAGTGGAGACCTTTCCAAAGTCATAGGAGAGCTCATCAGCTCAAAATTCTATGTTGGAGTGTCCCCATGAAAAGAAGGAGTTTTCTCTATACCATAGGTGCGATTGGATCTATCTACCCTATTAAAGAGTTATTAAAGCTTATAACTCATGCACCAAACTCAAGCTCATTTTCAAGGTTAGAAAGGTCTGAAACACGCAACTATTTTCAATTTAACATGTACGGTGGTCCAACTAGATGGAACTATGATCACCTACTAAAACCTTTTGATGAGGATATATTTTATCAACACCCTATGGTGGGAAATGAGTTTGTAACTTCTTCATCTGGAGAGATTCAATCACTTGCCTATAATATTAGAAAATATAAACAAGTAAATGTTCCAACACTTTGGCACAATCACATCCCAACAACGAGTAACGACCAAGTAAAAATGACAAACCTTTTAGATAATTGTCTGATGGTCAGAGGAATTCACCACGGGGGACTGACTGGTCACCCAATGGTATGCTCAAAGCTAATAGCCCCATCTCTTGGAGGAATGAGCATCAACGGAGTACTTGCGGATCGAAGTCAAAAACCATTCAAATCAATCTCAATTGGAAATACTCCACTTAATCGTGCCTATAAATCTCATCACTCAAGTGCAACTAATATTAACTCAGACCATGTCAACTATCTTCACTACCTATTAGATCCATTATCCGGCGATGGTAAAAAGGGCCTACCTTCTACAAAGGAAATTGAATCCGCCATAGATGAAGCACTAGATAATCTAAAAACGAGTAACAACTCTCTTAGTAACGATCTTCATAGTGCTAGAAGGTTTTTCAGACAGAGTATAGATGGTCTTCTAGCAGACTATGATTTACTTTTAAAAAAATATAAAGACCTCATCTCTAGAGCTTTAAAGACGAGAATAGAGGGGGTTACATCTAACAAGTTAGTTCCTAAACTTCATGCTGGAAAGATTGAAAATGTAGATCAAGTTTATGGGGCCTATAAGCTTATAGATAAGTACTTATTAGATGATGACTTGCGAACAATTTTAGATGACGTAGAAATTGAAACCATGGCACAAGAATTTGCACTCACTGAATACGTTCTCATTAACGGTCTGAGTTCATCGATAGTTGTCTCCTGTAAAAATGAGATTGGAAATATTCTAAAAAATATTATCTCAAAGAGGGCCTATAGCGAAGAGAGCTTAAAAAGCGCGGATGGAAAGTTTCGCACTAATATTGTTGCCGCCTCATTTGATTCTCATGCAACTGGTTCCTATATAAATCTTTTGACAACTTCTCAATACTACTTATCCTTAGCGAGTTGTTTAAATGAATTAATCTCACGCCTAAAAGAAACTAAAATTGGCAATATTAGTCTGTTCGATGAAACACTCATTCATATAAGTTCGGAGTTTGATAGAATACCAGATGACCTACTGTGTGGAAGTGCTCACAATGAACAGGCCCATAGTTCGACATTCTATAGCGGTGCTATTAAGGGCCCTCAAGTGGTTGGTAATATATTCACTTCACTCAATAGTTCCAATAAAAAATGGGGAACAATTGGAAATAGTGCTCCAATAAAAAGCTTCAATAATCAAAGACTAAATATTGGACATCTATCATCGTCCATAGCTGCAGTTTTAAGAATTAATCCTCTGATAAAAAGAGCAAATCCATTTCTAGAATTGAAAAATGAGCAAGTCCACCTTACTGTCGACAAAGCTCAAAATATTGAGGGGGCCTATGAAGATTTTATTAATTCTTAGTCTCACTTTACTATCCTACTCTAGGGCTAGCTTTGCTAAAGAAGTCATTGGTAATCGTCACTATATTGCAAATACATTGAATGAAATCTTTGGAAAAAAAAGCGTTAAGTACACTGATCAGTTTATAACTTCAAATATCGAAATATTTGGAGCTCCTTGCAATATTTATGATCAAGTAAGAATAGCTCCAGACACTGTAAAAGAAATCAAAAGCTCGTGCTTTGATAGAAAGGGAAATCACAAGGCCCCAATATCGCCAAATTCAAGTATTCTTCGAAGTGGATATATGATTAAAGTTTGTAAACTGATGACTGCAGATGAGCTTTTAATGAATGAATACTTCATGAAAAAAGGACTCGTGAGCACAGATGCTTTTAATACTTCGTACTTTCTTAGTATTTACAACGACTTCTATCCCTATTCGCCCCCAACAGAGCAAGTAATCGAGAGTTTTAAAAAGATTCACAACTCTTCATCAAGATCAATTGCTTGGAATTATGTGACCTACGCTCTTTGTATTTCTAATAAGTGGCAAGTTATCTAACTAAAATTATTACTTATATTCGCATTTCACTAGTCAAAGCTAGGGGCCTATAATAATAAAGAGCAATGAAAGTAATTACACTTCTATTTTTATTCGTAATAGCTGCTCAGGCATCTGATAATGACAATATTGCATTCTTACAATGGTCACAATCTCACCGTGAGATGTACCAGCTAAATAAGAAGTTTGTTAAGCGACTAGAAAAGAAAATTGAAGCAAAGCAGATCATAGGACTCGAACTAATCATCGCTGAGAAGTCAGATATTCGAGTCGAAAGCCGATTTGGTCATGCAATGTTTAGATTCGTTGATAGTGATTCTGATCCTGGTAATGATATCACTGTAAGCTTTGTAGCTGATGTAGATGGACCTGACATGAGTACGGTAGGCGGAATTACAGGAAAGTATACGATCTTTCCTGTTTTTAAGTCTATGCGCTTATATATCAAACAATATATTAAAGACGATGGTAGACCGCTAGAGAGACATATTATTCCGTCTGATAATTCAATGCGAGAAGACCTATTAGCGACCCTGCAAAATTGGTGGAAAGATATAGTAGATGGTGAACAAAGAGTTTATGAAGAGGCCTTAAAAGTAGCAAAAGAAGAGGCCATAAAAAAAGGTCAAGAACTCTACAAGGAAAATGGATTCGAAATTTTTGAAATGAAATTTAAAGATGATCTTCAAGAGAGAGTGTATTCATTTGGTATTGTCGAAAAAGAAAGTAACCCATTTCAAAATGATACCCAAAGAAATGAGGCCCTCTACAGACAAGCCTATAAAATTGCCTATAAGAAGTTATCTAAAAATCTAGCTGAGAATGAAATAATTCTTAATCTAGGTCAGGAGCTGTGGAGTGTAGAAAATGGTGAAAATATTTACTATATGACCTCTAATGACTTTGAATATGCACAAGAGCTGGCCCAAGCATTTTTTAAAGATCAAAAATTTAAACTCTTCACTAGATTCAATGCTTATATGGAGCCCAATGGTTACTACGCCCTAAAAATGGAAGATGAATTATCACCTTATGAGAATCTTTCCGTGAAAAATAAAGAGAAAGTTGAGTTGGTAATAAAAAACCTTGAAGTAAAGGGAATTCTAAGTGAAAACATGGGCAAGTACACATTCTTTTCAAATAATTGTGCTGGAGCAGTTATTAAACTTTTAAAAGATGCAAACTTTCCTCACAAGAAAAGAGTTGGAATCCAAGGTAGAGTCCCTGTCAAGCTAGACAAATGGATGGCCAGGTCATTACTCAATCCTTATCCAGCTTTCAGAATTGATAAGGCCGAGAAGTTAAAGGTCAAACTCTCTAAGCTCTTAGGTCTTAATAGAAAAGAGTTTGAAAACTATAGTTTTCCAATTTACCAGTGGCCTTCATTAGAAAGGAACTTAACCAAAGAAGAAACATTTTTATTTTATAATATCTACGACTCAACTCTAGAACAAGAGTACTTAAGTGTGGTCAGGCAATCTCTTTTAGGAAGAAGCGCACCAAACTACAATATTATTCATGGACTAGAGACAGCAAAGTCTGTCATTTATGAATTATGTACAACAAAACAATGTGCAAAGAGCATTACGAATTTATTAAAGAGCAACTGGACATCAAAAGAAATAAAGAAAGCAAAGAAGCAAATAAATAGAACTGGCAATAATACATTTATATATGAAGGATTGCTAAAACGTGAGTCTGTTCTAAATCACCTTAAACTCATTAAATACATAGACAAAGATTTTGGCCTCTAAATACTTAGAAGAGGCCTAATTTTTGAATAAACTGCTAGAAGCTTCTCAACCAACTCGTCAATAATTTCTTTTACTACACTAAACATTGCATAACTTGAAACTTGTTCTAAAAGGAAGCTAAAAATATCTTCTAGTACAGATAAGGCCGGCGTAAGTCCAAGTTTCTTAATAATTAGCTCTAAGACTCCATCAACTGACTCTACATCCTTACCATCGTTAGAGACATGATAAAGAGGGTTTGATTTTTTAGTGCTCACTATGACTCTCCTTAGACCAATCTTTTATTATTTGGGCCATATCATTAAACTGACCTTGCAATGGTAAAAACTCTTTTGAAGCATAGTCATAAACAGACTTCTTTTGAGACTGACTCTTAACCAATTGTGCTTTATTTAGAAAAGGTGCCGTGACAACTGCTTGTCCACCAAAGTGTTCGTCAAGAGAGTTCTTGATCTTTAAAAGATCATCGCTTTCTTGTTTACGTCTACTATCAACTAAGTTTGGAATATGAGCAAGAACCTCAGGAATCTGCGAAACGCCCATATCTGAAATATCCTCTAAAACTTCATAAAAGTGATTGAGTCCTTTTCTAGAAAAGTCATCAGGCCTAAATGGAACTATCGCCCCATCACTTGCACAGAGAATATTAACAACAATGAGCCCAAGAGTTGGTGGACCATCTATAATTATGTAGTCGTAGACCGTTTTTAAAGAATTTAGTTCAATAAACTTTTTTAGAATAAGCTGTCTTGCTCCATTTATTCCAGCAACCGTTAACTCTAGCCCTGAAAGCTCCTGACCGGCGGGTAATATATCAATATCACCTTCTCTACAGAGTACATCAGTCCAGATGGCGGCCCTATGTAGAGGTTTTAACTCTCTTACTGAGTTTATTAAGAGTTGAAAAATGCTTGTTGCACCTGTTTCATTAACATCAATATTGAAGAGATAACTTAAGTTTGATTGTGGGTCCATATCTATGCAAAGTACTTTAGCGCCACCTTGGGCCAAAGCATGTGCAGTATTGAAGGCCATTGTCGTTTTTCCTACACCACCTTTTTGGTTAAGAAAACTAATGACTTTGCCTTTACCAACAGGACTTTTTTCTCTTTGTTTATTAAAAAAGATTCCCATCTCACCCTCCATAGGTAGAACTTTACAAAAATTCTACCGCATGGGAGTAGTAATTAAAAGTAGAGAATTTGAGTTTTTACTATTCGATATAGTCTGCAACAGGGACTGGCGCAACACATCTAAAACCAATATCTACGGCCTTATTTCTTACAGGATCAACAGTTGGGATCAACTCTAGATGATAAGTACCCGAGCCATTTCCTTTCAAAAAGCTTCCACCAGTTGCCAATGAAGCATAACCACCTGTATTGGCAGCATTATTACCATCGTCAAGCAAGTTCTGATTCACTACGATAGTATCATCATGCATCTGTGTTGAAGTTATACCACTTGAGATACCTATTTGCTCAAAGAACATACTTACTAAGTGAGTTGGATTAGCTGAAGCATAAGTAGTCACAGCAGGTAGACCCATAGGAATAAAGAATCTACTCGCTCCATTACTTTTTTGATCATAGATCCAACTAGTCAAATATCCATCACAAACACCATTTGAGTCTACATCTATACATGGTCCTGAAATACCATCAAGTGCATAGGTTCCAAAAGTATTTCCTATTAATGGTGCTCCTGTGGCCACAAAATCATCACTTGCATTACCAATATAAGCTCCATTAACAGTAGTTAGACCCTGGCAAGTAAATCCAGTACAATCCATTCTATCATTACTCCACTCTGTAACATTTCCAACCGTATCTTGTAGTCCGTACTTTGAAATACAAAGAGCAGTCTTTGAAGACCCTGTCATTAAGGAGCGGATTCCGCTAGAGGCCGTACCAGGAATTGTAAAGATTGAATTCGCAACAGGTGATGAATCATCTGAATAGAATGTCGTAAGGCCATTTGCTGAAGAAGTATTACACTTTGAGTTCGAATTAAGTGATAGACCACCTTCTCTAGTATTAACAGTTGAATCAGAAACTAAATCATAATCCCAGTCAGAATAGGCCACCTGAAACTTTCTTGATGGAAGCTCAGAAGATAAACTTGTTCCTCTTTCTTCCCATGTTCCACCATTATTATAGTAACAAACATTTGTATCCGTATTTAAATAGTAAGTAGAAACTGCACCAGCTGGAGCTCCTGTTCCAGAAGTCGAAAATCTACATAGACCTAGAATTGGACTTGTAGAAACTTCACTACAAAAAGTATTGGCCTTGGCCTGTGACATATGAACAAGTGGAGGTAGTTGAGTTGTAGAATATTTAGCAACCAGATTTGTGAAACTTACTAAACTATCTAGCTCAGTCCAAGTACTCGTTCCTGCTGTTAATTCATAACATTTTCCTGTACTTCTATTATAGTAAACTTGTCCTTGTCCTGAAGTTGAAACTGATACGGTATCCACTGTAGGATCAACCACTCCAATACAACTCCCGTCGTTTGAAATATTTCCAGCTGCACTAGAACAAGAGGATATGACATCAGTCGACTTTGTATAAGGACAACCAGCTTCAAATCTATCAACGATCAGGTCTTGACCTAAGTCATACTTTCCTGCTCCATTATCACCAGGGCCTGCATAGGCACAAGTATAAGTTTTTAAAGTACTATCATAAGAATAGATCTCACCTGTTGAACTTGAATCATTTAACTTCTTACACATCGTGATATTGACAATATCTCTTGGTACTAAACTTTTATTTTCGCCAGGAACAAGAACTCTAATAACCGCCTGTGAATTAAAGTCACTTGTTCTAATCTGGAATTGATCAGATGAACCACTCGCAACAACGACAGGAACCACTTCATAGAAATAAACTGTATTTGGGATAGGCCCAAATTTAGAGTTTGTTGAATTATCAATATACTGAACCGTTATTGCAGAAACAAGACTCTTATTGATTGGTGACTTATAGTCAAATTCTTCATTTGAGAGTCTTCTAAAAATATTGTAACCGGCAATAGAGCCGCTTCCAGTTAGTACCATTGGGTTCCACTTCAAGCTAACAGAGCCAAAAGCATTATATTCTTCCCATGTATTAGGACCAGTAGATCTATAACAAGTTGTGGTTAAGCTTCCTGTTACACTTGGAGCTGTAGGAGCTACATAGAGAATCTTCGTAAAGAGAGAATTTAATTTTTGTGCAGTCGCAGGTGTTGAAGTTCCAATACAACTAGCTTCAGCAGAATTACAACCACTATCAAAGTAACTTGGAGTTACTCCACAGTAAGTATTAAATTCTATCCAAGTCGTCGTACCAAGCCCTGCTGTACTTGCATAGTAGCACTTATTATTTGTTGTTTCGTAGTAAACACTATGAACTTCATCAGCATAACTTGTGCCGAACTCAGCTGATGTCCCAGAACATTCTTTTCCACCACTACATTTGGTTTCGCTATAATTACAAACAAGATTCTCATCTTTAACATCGCCAAAATGATCAACTTTTGGTCCAGAAGCAACAATTGAGCTCCAACCATTATGTTGAATGGCCACATCAGCTATTTTTAAATTAAACGTAGAAGTAAATGAGTTAATGGCCGTAGCACCACTATACTCTGAGAAGTTAATTCTAATATCAGTAACACCTACTTTTGAAGATGTTGGAATAATCTCAATAGATAAGTCTTCAAGATCGAGTGAAGAAGCACCGGCCGCTCCACCAATATTTGGATTTCCACCACAGCTATAAATTGTTGTCGGAGTTGTTCCTGTATTAAGACACATAGGTACGGCAACATCACCATAGTAGAATTTAATATTTTCAGTTTTGATTGGAACAAGATTTTGCCCTGAATCTAATACTTCCACATTTGTGATACGAATAGTATTCGCGTCTTCAGTTGTATCTGCACCACCTTCATCAATTTTAATATTATTAATTTTAATGGAACCATTTTGGTGAACAATTTGATTTGGAATAACTGAAGAATAATCAGTAAAAATACTCCAAGTGTATGCTCCAGTTGTTCCACTACTCTTATAACAAACTGCAGACTGTGAATCATAATAATAAAGGTCAGCTGCTGTTGGAACAAAACCTTTCACTGTTGGCGATCCAGTGTTCACACACCCACTTAGTCCACAATCTTTCACTGTAGGATAAGTTGAATACGGGCATATTACTGGAGTATCATCAACAGGAGTAATATTAATATGATAAGTTCCTCTTGCTGTTAGGCCAGAAGAGTCAGTGACTTGATAGTTAAACTTATGTGCACTTATTTCGGCCCCACTTAAGTTTGTCGTAGTATTTGCAATAACAAGCTGATTTGTACCAACCGCAACAGAAACAAGTTCAGAAGCATATGGATGTGAATCGATTGCAGTTTTCACTGCATTTAAATCACTAACACCTAACTCTAAGTAGACATTAATAATACTATTAGAAGTTATCGTTATATATTCAGTAAAATTAGCAGCTCCCGCATCACCAATTAAATTTACAGTTATATCGTTTCCTGATTCGCCATAGGCCTTGGCAGTAAATGTAATGCTTCCACCATTATGAGCAAGCGTTCCATTAGCAAGAGTAGTAGAGACCCCATTAATATTTCCATCTTTAGGATAGAAAGTACAAGTTGTTGCAATATTAATATTATTTGCACCATCAACACATCCACCTAAAGTCCCTCCATCAATATCACCATCATTTAGATAAGTATAAGTAAGGGTGTCTCCATCTAAATCGA